>CAZCKE010000347.1:0-4826 GCA_964499005.1 uncultured Tepidisphaeraceae bacterium | reverse complement strand
CCATGCCCCGTCTATGATCCAAATCCCCTTTCCGCATAACAGCGATTAAAATGAATACTGGCCATGCCCCTCCCGCCCACCAAAACCTCCTCCCCCACCTCCAAAATCGAAGTCCACGTGCGCGAGCTCGGCCAGCTCTTCAACTCCATGGACCCCTCCCCCTTCCATGACAAAGACCTCGACGACGACGCCGTCGAATTCATCGTCGGCTGGGCCCGCGAACTCCCCGACGACAAACCCCTCGAATTGGTCGTCCACCTCGACAGGCCCACTGTCAACCCCGACGCCAGCCAACTCCTTGAAGAAGCCGTCCATGCTTTCTTCCGGCATCGCTCTGATATGACCACCTTAAGCCTGCGGCAACTGCTCCGCACCGGCCGAACCGCCCTGTTGATCGGCTTGGCCTTTCTCGCCGCCTGCCTGCTCACCGGCGACTGGGTTTCCAGAATCCTCCCCGGCACCCGCTTCGCCGCCATCGGCGGGGAGAGTCTGACCATCGCCGGCTGGGTCGCCATGTGGCGCCCCCTCGAAATCTTCCTCTACGAATGGTGGCCCATCCGCAACGAACGCCGCACCTTCGACCGACTATGCCAAATGCCCGTCACCATCGTGTGTACAGGCAAGGAAGTTCCTCAACCCGCGCCTCTCCCACAGTGACTCCTCCAAAATAATCAACCGCCGAGGCGCCAAGCTCGCCAAGAAATCCAAAAGACCCGATTCCCAACTTCAATCCCCTATTTGAATCTCCCCTTCGCGTCTTCGCGGTTTTTCATCCGTGCGAATCTGATTCCCATCTATGGCGACAACGCATTTGCGTTTCTTGGCGCTCTTCGTGTCTTGGCGGTTCAATTCTCTATTAAATCCCCACCGCCTCTCCCGGCCTCCACTTGAACAACTCCGTGCTGAACGGCAACTCCCTCGCCTCCAGCAACCTTCTCACCTCCTCCACCGCATCACGGCATCCCCTCACCAACTCCGCCCGATACCCCCCTTTCGCCCCATGTTCCTCAACCTCATCCTCATCATCCAGATGAATTCCCGGCACCCCATCCTTCACAAACACATCCAAGTCCATATCCACATAGGTCACCACCCCATCCTCCCACTTCGTCCCCGTGGCAATATCCGTATACAGCATCTTCGGCTGCCAATCGTCCTCCCAAATCACATGAAACACATACGGCCGATCCACCCAAAACACGCTGAGTTGATTCCGCTTCGTATTCCATTTCCCCCGATAACTCTCCACCGGATACCCCGGCGAAATCGAAGTGATCAACCTCCGCTCCGACTTCTCCACCACCTTCAGCGGATGCCGATAGTGCAGGCTCCCATCATACTTCGTCGAATGCAGCCAGAGTTCGTTCATGAGTTTTTCCAAGAGCCAGCGCGGATATGCCGTGATCTGTCGGATTACTGCGACGCCGCATGCGATTCAATGTGAAGGGTGTCGGCGGATAGTCCGGCAGCCGTCGCCGTCAGATCGATCACACCGCTGTGGCGCGTCGAACGGATGACCACTTGCGCCCGGCCATGGAATAGGGGCCGAAGATTACCTTGGTACATCAGGACCCGGCTGTAATCGCCGCTGCCAACGCCGGCGATAAGTCCGGGACCCTCGATGTGGAACGTAACCGGCTCGTCGCCGTTGGGCTGAAAATTACCGTTCTTGTCGACACTTTCGACGGTGACAAAACAAAGATCCTGGCCATCGGCGGTGATGACGGGCCGGTCCGGCGTGAGGCGAAGCCGCGTCGCCGCTCCAGCCGTTTGCAGCACAATCTGATCGGTAATTTTGTCGCCGTCGACGCCCAGGGTCTTCAGGATTCCCGGGTGGTACGGAACTACAAAAATGGCCTGGAATCCTTCGTTCATCGTCGTCAGCTTTTCGCCCAAGAGTTGATCGTTTAGATACAGCCGCACCCGCTGGCAGCGGGAACAGACCAGGACGCGGACGGTCTTCCCTTCCTGGCCCGGCCAGGTCCAACTGGGCCAATTCGGCAGCACACCCCACTGCTCGACCTGATACGGTCTTCCGTCGGGAGAGGGTTGTAGCACGACCGTGTAAAGCTTTTCCCCTCGGTTCCATAGAATGTTGCGATAATGCGAAATCCCCTTGCGCCAACCCGTGATATCGATGTCGCCGCAGATCGATCCGTGATAGGGAAATTGTTCGTCCCGCCCGTGGCCGATCATCTGTTCATCCGCGGTGAACACCCGTCCAACGCCCGATTCGCCCAGGTAATCCATCGCGCTCCAGACGAAATCGCCCACGGCATAACTGTTGTTGTGGACCAATTGCCAGACCCGGAAGGCATCGGACAAGAGCGATTCGGTCGAGACGATCACGCGCTTGGGAAACCGCTGGTGATCCCGTTGGAATGAATCCAACTGGTAGTTGTAGCCGCACACGTCGAGCTTGGCGAAGAGGGGGTCCGCGTCCGGCCAGTCCCAATACGATCCGTCGGCACCGTGGATTCCGTTGTACCAGAAAATTCCCGCTGTAATCAGACGAGTCGAATCGAGACTTCGGACGCGGTCGGCCAACATGCTGCCGACGCGGATTCCACCCGGAGCTCCCGCGTTGGGGATCTCATTTCCCAGACTCCACAAGATCACCGAGGGATGGTTGCGGTCGCGCAACACCATCGCGTCTAGGTCGTGCTGCCACCATGAGTCGAAATCGATGCTATAGTCGGCGCTGGCTTTGGGCAGGTCCCAGCAATCGAAGGCTTCGTCGATCACCAGCAAACCCAGGCGGTCGCACGCATCAAGGAACGCTGGGGAAGGTGGATTGTGGGAAGTCCGGACGGCGTTGAAGCCGGCACTCTTGAGTATTTCAACTTTCCGTTCTTCCGCCCGATCAAACGCTTCGGCGCCCAGGCACCCGTTGTCGTGGTGGACGCATCCTCCGTCGAGCTTGATCATCTGGCCGTTCAGTTCCAGGCCGTTTGCGGCCGACACCACGAGTGTGCGCACTCCAAAGCGGGTATCGTACACGTCCTCTGAATCGGAGGCTTGGCGCACCGTGGTGATCGCCTTGTAAAGACGGGGCTGGTCCGGCGACCACAATACCGGCCGGACAATGTCGAAATTTTGGTGAACCGTCTGTTCCGACGCGACATCAATGGAGATCTCGTTTTCGACACGGGCGACCAACTGTTCGTTGGGAGAAAAAATCTGCGTCGTCACGGTCGCCTGTCGCCGAACATCGGAGTCGTTCCGCAATGAAATTTGCGCGATGCCCCGCGCTGCGTCGGCGTTCACTTGAGGGGTCGTCAAACTAATCCCCCACGGAATCACATGCAGCGGCGACTCGATGTGAAGCCAGACGTGCCGATAAATCCCCGATCCGCTGTACCAGCGGCTGTTCACATAACGCGAGTTATCAACCCGAACCGCGACGGTATTCTGTGCTCCCAGCTTCAGATGCGGCGTTAGGTCATAGACAAACGGCGTATAGCCATAGGGATGTGCTCCAAGTTGATGGCCGTTGATCCAGACTTGGGAATTCATGTAAACGCCCTCGAACTCGATGGCGACATGCTTGTTAGCCCATGAGATCGGGACGGAAAACGTCTTGCGATACCAGCCGACGCCGGCCGGAAAGAATCCGCCTGGCCCGCCGGTCGGATTCGTCGCCTCGATTGGACCGGCGATGCTCCAATCGTGCGGCAAATCCACGCCGGTCCAGGCCGTATCATCGAAGCTGGCCGCTTCGGCGCCGGCGGGATCTGATTGGTCAAATTTCCACCCAAAGTCAAAAAGCTCGCGCTGCCGCGATTGCGCTTGGCTCATTGACGCGGTTGCGACGAGCAGAATAAGACAGGAGACGAATTGAAAGATGATTTTTGCCATGTGAATAAAGGACTCCGAGATAATCACGCGCTCGATCGCGCTCTTTCTAACATGACCGGTTCCGTAATTAAATCAGCAGATCTCTGTCTCGTCGATCAGGCCATGGATCGCTTCTTCGCGCCAAACGCCTCGCTATCCTCCCGGAAATCCTTCAGCGCGCGATCCACGATCCGCCTGACCTGCTTCTCCAGCTCATCAATATTTTTCCGCTCTTTCGGCAGCGACATCCAGCAAAAATGAATCGCCTGCCGAATCGTCTGATCGACGTGCCCAGGACCCAAAAAGTCCGCCATCTTCTGCATCGAATCTGGATCATCCTCACCCGAATTGCCCTTCGCCAAATGCGCAGCCATAAAACCTCCAAGGCAAAATGATATGACTTGTCACGCGCCATCTGTCACTTGCCCTCATACCCCCCAAACGTAATCGGATACCACTTCTTCAGCCACTCCATTTTGACCGGCCCCTCCGACATCCCATAGTCATACCCAAGCATGTTATGCACGGCCTCTTGAACCCGCGGCGTTTCCTTCGCCAGCGTATGACCAAAGAATCCGTCCCCCTGATACCTCAGCAGTTCTCCAAGATTCCCGGAATACCCCCCCGATCCCCCGGCATCGAGATTCCCATACGTCGCCAGCCAAAACAGGATGTGCATCGAACGCCCATCCTGCCGGGTGCATCCGTCCAGGATCACTTGATAATCCACGCCAACCCTTTTTGCCTGCTCGATTGTGGTGATGTCACCATAAAGCCTCTTCCCAGACTCCCTCTCTGACAAATTCCCCGCCTCAGACGGATCGCCGGAGTGAGACGCGGCACACCCCGCCGCAGTCATCGCGAACAAGATCACGACAAGCCCAATCCTCATATTCAGGGGAATACTAATCACCCCACCGCCCCACACCAATCCATCGCCTCAATTCCCCCACCCCCACCCCCCAAACACATAATCCCGATTCGCCGCC
>CAZCKE010000346.1:0-4855 GCA_964499005.1 uncultured Tepidisphaeraceae bacterium | reverse complement strand
CCTCCCACAGATAAAATTCACCGCCGAGAAAGCGAGTTTTAACGGACCGGGGCTGCTCCTGGAGGCTATAGGCGTAAAAGCCTTGCCGGCTATTCCAGTGGCGGACATAAGTGAATGTCCTGAAGCAGGCGGCCGAGATGAGCAGCGCGACAACCGTTGTGCCGATTCGCGACGGCAATTTCGCCAGAAAAATCGACAGAATGAGCACGAAGAATACCGACGGCAAATACATCAGCCGCTCGGCCATGATCGCGCCGAGCATGAGAAAATTTGAGATGACGGCGTAGCTAAGGCCTAAGCCTGAAAGGCAGAAAACCAATCGCCATCTTCGATAAACCAGGGCCATGGCCAGACCGGCAATTGCGACAATCAGGGTCACGGCTCCGAGCCAGAGATAGAGATCGTTTCGCGCGATCGTCGAGCGAATGAGGTCGATGCCATAGTCGATCGACAGATGGATCGGCGCGACCAGAAGCCCCAGATATCGCCCGATCAGCGCGATCGGGATCAACCACCGATCGGGCGCGGGTGAACGCACCAGCGGCTGAATCGTGAAATCCAGAAAGCTGCGGTCCCATTCAAATTTTAAATGAAGGATTTCTTCTCGCAGAACGATCAGGCCACTGACGGTCCAGCAGACCAGCAGTATCAGCCAGAGCATGCCGGCTCGCTCTCTCCTGGGTTGCGTTGAGGGGTCAATCGCCAGCGGGATGTTTAAGCAAAAACGCCTCGCCGGCGCCAACGCCAGCAAAAATCCCGGGATCAGCAGTCCGCTTTCCTTGCTTAATAGAGCCAGCACGGTCAGCGCGGCGATGGCAAACGCCCGTGCAATCGTCATAGGTCGCAGAAACAACACCAGCGTTCCGACGATCCCCAGGGTGCAAGCCAAATCCGCGCGCCCCACGATGCCCGCGACCGCCTCCGCATGCACCGGATGTGCAGCAAAGAGCAGCCCCGCGATCAGGCCCACTCGGCAATTGAACAGCCGCCTTCCCAACTCCGCGACGCATGCCGCCACTGCCGCCTGGAGCAGCCAGTTGATCAGGTGAAACATCCATGCCTTGTCCGCATGCAGCCACCATTGCAGGGCGTAGCTTTGAGTCACCAGGGGGCGGTAGAGGTTATCCAGGGACAAATAGGGCGGCTTGTTCCAATAATCCTTGGTCCAAATCTCTCCCCAACCATGCGGATCTTTAAGGCGAGGGTCCTCCGTGACAATCTGGACATCGTCATAGATATAAACCCCCCGAAGCGTCACGGCATAAAGACACAGAGCCAGGCACGCTGAAGCAGCCGCCGGCGCCCACCATCCCCTCCCAGAATGCGGTTTATTAGAGGTAAAACTCACAATGACAAATACTAACGGCAATTCTCAATAAATCGATGCTCTCCCGGGCCGATCGTTTTAGGGAATTCCCGTAATTTTTCACGGACGGTGGCCCTCTGGGCGGACATTACTATGATAGAAGTGGCGTTCGGGTGCCGATGTCGGATGCTTCGCTCAGAACGCCATGGGTGAGACGGCGATGTAAACCTCTGAAATTCGTGCAACATTGCTTCGTCTCATACATACCAAAGGACATGGCAATGACTAAGCAAAATAATATGCGTATTTGCGCAGCCCGGCGGGCCGCGTTTACTCTCGTCGAACTGCTCGTGGTCATCGGAATCATTAGCCTGCTGATCGGCATCTTGCTCCCCGCGCTCAACCGCGCGCGGGCGGCCGCCAATGCCGTCAACTGCGAGAGCAATCTCCATCAGGTCGGCACTCAGATGCTGATCTATTCCGATGAGCACGACGGCTGGCTGTTTCCCAGCAGCATGGGGTACGACTCGGCTCATGTCGGGCCCGTCTTCCCCGATGACGGAAGCGCCTCGGAGTTTCACAACGTCTGGACCAAGGTCGTCTTCAATGGAGTTTGGAATCCGCCGGTCATGATTTGCCCGGTTGATCGAACCGAACAGCCGGTCGAGCAGCATACGTACATCATTAACTCCCACATGTCGTACTGGAACGTGAAGTACAGCACGCCACTCCCCAAGCACCAGCCACCTACGGAGGTCATTCTGATGGGCGAGCGCTACACGGGCCCCATGGGCGACTATTACATGGAATACGGCGATTTTGAGGTCATCGTGGACCGTTTCAAACACGGACTACAGTACGGGTCGAACTATCTGATGCTTGATCTGCACGTTGAGCCGCGAGTTTTCACTAGCGTGGGGAATGCTGCCGCGTCGCTGGACCCTTGGGATTTTGCCAATGGCACGACGCCCCCGGCGACCAACCCAAGCGGTACCTAAGTCAGGCCTTGATTCGAGTCCCGTTCCATAGGCTGCTGGAGAACCTCACCGTGGTTGAAGTCAAAGAGCCCAATAAGCTGCTCGTCTGGCTCGCGCCGGTAGCGGCTCTTCTGCTGATCGTTGGAGGCGGCGGAGCCTTGGTCTGGTACTGGCGCGGCGTCAGCACGCCCGAAGGCATCACTCTCAGCCCCTCACTCACCGCAGCGATCAATTCTCCCGGCGGAATGAGTCGCACTGCCATTCCACCCCTTCAGATCGCCGGGAAGGGCTCGATCATTCAATTTGGTGTCGGCGCCAGTTGGAACGTCACTTCCGGCCCCTTCCAGATGCTGATCGAGCGCCCCAATGGCGGGACCGATTTTGACTATCGTTACACCGTTCGCCGGGATCAGGCGTTCACCGGAGCCGATCTGCAATTAACGACCCTTGCGGTCCAGTTGATGTACAACCCTCTGACGCAGCGACAATCGGGCGCGCCCCGCTCGCTGGTTCAACAGCTTCGGGATAAACTCGGCAGCGACCTGCTCACCCCCACGCTTAAGATCTCCGACGCCGACGCCCAACCCTTGCAGAACGATTGGACGGACTATCTGCTTGCCATCGATGACGCAACCCGCCAAACCAGCGGCACCAAGCTGCTGGATGCCTTGGACGCCGCTGGCAAGAAAGCCCTGGTCGATAATCGTGCCTCCTTTGATGCGATTGTTGCCCGTATTCGAGAGCTGATTCCGGCGGATAAAGAAGCCTTGTATCGAGCCAACATTCACAAAGCGACGGTCCGTCCCCTGCCCGCTTCGCGTCCCGCTACGCCCTGAGGCTCAGTCCGCTTCAATTTAGCGTGAATTTGCCGGTGCATTTCGGGGCACCTCGATTTTCTCATATTTTTCAATTTCTTATTCCGATAACTATTCATGACATTTCGCCCCCACAGGTGTCATGATGTCTACCGCGATTCACCAACGCATTCAGCAGGAAATCGAGCTGATCGAGCGCTTCTCCGGCAGCTACGGACGCAAGTTCAATGAGCTGATCGGACGCATGAACCAGTGCCCCACCGCACTGCCCGACGGCCAATGCCTCCGGATGTGTATCGAGGCGGTCAACATGGTTCTCAGCCTCCAAGGCCATCTCGCCCATGTGCTGGACGACCTCTCCCGGCTCTCGGCGGATTCCGTGAATTAAGCCGGCTGTCGAATATCCCTTTCCTTAAATGGCAATCTCGCTTTGCGCGTTTCCCGCCGGTAATATTCCGACCTCAATCCGTGCCATCAGTTTCTTCCATCGGAGTGACCAACCCGCCCGACCGCCCGGTTTGGGACCTGACGTTTCTTACCCCCGCGCGCTGCAAAATTATTTTCGTATCGGTCCTGATCCTGGGATTCATCGCGCAGTGGATCTTTCTATTTCATTTCTGCCCCGTCGATCTGTCGGGGGACGAAGCTCAATACTGGGATTGGTCGCGGCATCTGGACTTGAGCTATTACAGCAAGGGCCCCCTAGTTGCTTATCTCATCCGGGCCAGTTGCTCGATCTTCGGCGATACGATGCCCGGCGTGCGCTTTCCGGCATTGGTCCTGGCGGTCGGCACCTCTTGCTGCACATACTGGCTGACGCAAAAGCTCTTTGCCAGCCATCGTTTGGCGTTGGGGGCCTTCCTTCTCCAGCTTGTCGTGCCGGTCTACATCGCCGGCACATGCTTGATGACGATTGATCCGCCATTTTTTTTCTGCTGGGCCTTGGCGACCTGTCTGGCTGTCAAGGCGGTCATGGACCACCGCCATTGGGCGTGGATCGCCTGCGGAGCGGTTGTCGGCATCGGGTTTCTGGCGAAATACGCCATGTTCCTCTGGTTCCCTTTCGCCCTGCTTTTTCTCCTGCTCGACGCCAAAAGCCGCCATTGTCTCCGCACCCCCTGGCCCTGGCTGATGATTCTGGCCGGCTTGCTTTTCACCGCCCCCGTGCTGGTCTGGAACGCCAGGCACAACTGGCCATCCGTCCGCCACGTGGCCGGACAGATCGGCGCCAACACGACCGACCCCATCCAAGGCAACGCCCTCGAATTTATTGGCTCACAAATCGGCATCGTCAATCCCGCCCTCTTTCCCATTTTGGTCGGTGCCGTCATTTACGCGTTACGCAGCCGTTTCGATCCCCACCATCGCCAATTGAAATTTCTTCTCTGCATTGGCTTGCCGTTCCTCGCCATCTGCCTGCTCGATTCGCTGCGCACCAAGGAGCAGGCCAATTGGCCGGTCACCGCTTATTTCACTCTTATGATTCTCACCGCCTACTTCATCGGCATCCTCCTTTCCCATCCCGCCCGCTGGCGGCGCTGGCGCGGCTGGGCATACACCGCGATCGCGCTGACGTTTATCTTTCAGCCGCTGCTTCACGGCTCAACGATGCTCTATCCCCTCGCCGCCGCCTTCAACCGTGCCTTTCCCCGTCAATCCGTCGATGATGGCCAGCCCCACCAGCGCATTGCCTCCGCCCAAATCGACCCTGCCTTCAAACTCCGCGGCATTGCCGATCCCTTTGCCAGTACCGTCGG
>CAZCKE010000345.1:0-4863 GCA_964499005.1 uncultured Tepidisphaeraceae bacterium | reverse complement strand
CCAACGCACGGCTCACGTCATGGCCGAGGGAATTCAGCGTTTGTGGGCCAAGGCCCAAATCGCCTACGGGCCGCCGTTGGAGAATGGGTTTTATTACGATATCGCTGTTGATTCGCCGATTTCTTCGGGCGATTTTGAAAAAATCGAAAAGGAGATGGCGCAGATCGTCGCCGAGGATCGCCCATTTTTTCGGTACGAAATGCCCTTCGGCCAGGGTATCGAGCGGCTTCAGGTAGAAGGAAATAAATACAAGATCGACAACGCGGAACGCGCCAAGACTGGCGGAGCTCAATCGCTCAGTTGGTACGTTACGGGCCAGAAGGACAAAAATTGGGAAGACCTCTGCACGGGCCCGCATGTGCCCAGTACGGGAAAAATCCGCGCGTTCAAGATCATGAGCGTCGCGCAATCGCACTGGCATGGCGATGTCACCAGCGACAAATTCCAGCGGGTCTATGGCACGGCTTTCTTCGATAAGAAGCAACTGGACGAGTACCTCAAGCAACTGGACGAGGCCAAGAAGCGCGATCATCGCGTGATTGGGCCCGCGCTGGGCTTGTTTACTGTCGATGAAAAAGTCGGCCAGGGCCTGGTTCTTTGGAAGCCTAAAGGGGCGCAGGTCCGCCAGGAGCTTCAGAATTTCATCAGCGAACATCTCAAGCGACAGGGATATCAGCAGGTGTTTACGCCGCACATCGGCCGGCTCGATCTGTACCGGACCAGCGGGCATTATCCGTATTACCGCGAGTCGCAATTTCCGCCGCTGATCGATCGGGAGTATTTGGAAAAATTGGCAAAAGAGAATTGCGGCTGCGCGGAATTGGCCAATCGTCTGGAGAAAGGTGAAATCGAAGGGTACCTGCTTAAGCCAATGAATTGCCCGATGCACATTCGCATCTACGCCTCCGAGCAGCGGAGCTATCGCGATCTGCCGGTGAGGCTGGCGGAATTTGGAACGGTTTATCGTTGGGAGAAAAGCGGCGAACTCGGCGGCATGACTCGCGTGCGCGGCTTTACCCAGGACGATGCGCACCTGTTCTGCACCGAGGAACAGGTCGCCGGGGAAATTCTCGGCTGCCTCGAACTGGTGAAAATCATCCTCGGCACGCTGGGGATGAATCAGTACCGCGTGCGTGTCGGCCTGCGCGATCCGGACAGCGCCAAATACGTCGGCGCTCCTGAGCAGTGGGACAAAGCCGAGAAAGCCTGCAAGGATGCCGCGGCGACGCTCGGCGTCTCCTTCACCCTCGAACCGGGCGAGGCGGCATTTTATGGGCCGAAAATCGACTTCGTCGTCAAAGATGTCCTTGGCCGCGAATGGCAGCTAGGCACCGTCCAGGTCGATTACCAGCTTCCCAAGCGGTTTGAGTTGAGCTACATCGGTTCGGACAATCAGCCGCACCAGCCGGTAATGATCCACCGCGCTCCCTTCGGCAGCATGGAACGGTTCATCGGCGTGCTGATCGAGCACTTCGCCGGGGCATTTCCACTCTGGCTCGCGCCTGTACAGGTGGCGGTGCTCTCCATCAGCGAGAAATTCAACGCCTATGCCTCGGAGGTGGAAGCTGCTCTCAAGGGCGCGGGTCTGCGCGTCGAAGCCGACCTGGGCGCCGACAAGATCGGCGCGAAAATCCGCCTGGCGACGATGCAGAAGATTCCGTACATGCTGATCGTTGGCGAAAAAGAAGCCGCGGCCAAGACGGTGGCGGTCCGTACCCGGGCAGGCGCGGATCAGGGTCAGATTCCATTGGGAGATTTCATCCAACGAGCCAAGGATGAGATCGCCAAGCGAAGCACTTAGTGAGCCCTTCCAGTTTGAGCCAAAACAAACTCGATGAATTGCGCTTTTCGCCCCCAATCCGGGAATACTTCCGCAGGAAATCTGGTTCATTCTTGAAACGGCCGGTCTTTTTGCCGATAATTATCGGCCATTGGTGTTGTGCTGCCCGCAAGTGGCCGTTCAACAAGGGAATTCGCCACAGATGAGCTTCATTTGACGGCAGAGCCCATGGTTGAAAGCCCTTGGGCCGTGCTGCTCCTTTTGAGTGAAGGGCCTTGGCACGTTTTTTGGTAGCTTGGCAGCCGCGGATCGGGGTGTTTACCCCGGCGACTGGACGTTTTTTTTGGAGATTAGCTTATTTCTACGAACTTTCGCCACAACGAGCAGATTCGAATCTCGCCGATTTTCCTCATCAACGATAAAGATGAAAAGGTTGGAAGTACATCCACCGCGGAAGCGCTGCGGCTCGCGCGCGAAGCAGGCTTGGACTTGGTTGAGGTTGCTCCCACCGCCCGCCCTCCCGTCTGCAAGATCATGGATTACGGGAAGTGGCGCTATCAGCAGCAGAAAAAAGAAGATAAATCCCGCGCCAGCGCTCGCGGCGGCCAGCTTAAGGAGCTGAAGCTCAAGACCGTCAAGATCGGCGAGCACGATCTGATGATCAAGATCAATCACGCCCGCGAGTTCCTTAAGGAAGGCAATAAGGTCCAGTTCACCCTTCAGTTCAAGGGGCGCGAAATGTCTCACCTGGACCTGGGCCGCGACATTTTCACCAAGATCAAGACCGAACTCTGGCCGGTCAGCAAAATCGAGCGCGACAGCAAGATGGAAGGGCGGCGAATGACGCTGGTTCTTCAGCCGGATCACAAGCAGCCCGGCGCCAAGCCGATGGCTCCGGCAGCGGCCAAGCCGGCTACGGCGTTTGGTGCGGGAAGCCGGTTGAATATTCCGGCGCCTGTTCCCGCCCCAGTCGCCGCTCCCAAGCCGGCCCAGGTTGCCAAACCTGCAACGTCGCCGCAGCCCGCCGCGACATAAAAATCATTGAAACCGCTGAAACATCAAGAGCGCCAAGTTCATTCGAAATAATTAGATAAACCGTTGGTTTTTTAATTTCTCCGCGATCTTGGCGTCTTGGCAGTGATCTTCCTTCTTTTGTTTGATAACTCGAAAATACTCGCAGAGACTGGCCCTATTGGACACCCCAAAGCTCCTCTGCTATATTTCCCGCCCTTTCCCTGGAAAGGCGTAGTCGAGGTTGTCCATGGCCTACAAATTCAAGCCCAATAAAGGCGTCGCCAAGCGCATGAAGCTGACGCGCACCGGCAAGATCAAGCGTCAGCACTGCTTTCACACGCACCTGATGAGCGCGCGGTCGGCATCCAAGCGGCGAAAGATCCGCCGGCCGGCCATTCTCTTTGAGGGCCACGCCCGCAATATGCGAAAGCTGTTGGGCCTGTCGGGGATTCATCCGGGCAAGATCCGCCACGAGCGGGAATTGGCCGCACGGGAAGCCGAGCAAGGCTCGCCGGCGGCGTCAGAAAGGAAATGACCCATGGCTCGCTCATCCGGCGGCGCCACACACGCCCGCAAGCGCAAACGCGTTCTTAAAGCTGCCAGCGGATTTCGCGCCGCCTCCGGCACGCTCTACCGTCCGGCCCTGGAATTCGTGCGAAAAGCAGGCGTTTACGCCTACCGCGACCGCCGCCAGCGCAAGCGCCATTTCCGCACGCTCTGGATCGTCCGCCTCAATGCCGCCCTCAAATCGCGTGGCATCAACTACAACCGTTTCATCCCGGCCCTGGTCTCCGCCGGCATCGAACTGAATCGCAAGATGCTCAGCGAACTGGTGATTGCTGACCCGGCCGCATTCGATGCGGTCGTTGAAAAAGTCCGGGGACATCTGGCGATTCCCCAGGCAAAGGCCTGAAATTCGAAGCACAAAATCCGAAATTCGAATCAAAGCTGAAGCTCGAATTTCAAATTCCAAAATTTCTTTCGAGTTTCGAGTTTCGGATTTTATCCCGCGCACTCCCCTCCCCGTCCCATAACTCCAACGTCCTCTAATAGCGCCCATAACATACTGGCCAAAGGGGACCAATGTTAAAATGGATGGTTTGTAATAGATGGGTAATATTTTTGATGGCATATACCGCCCTGGTTTTAGGATTTTTTTGCGCGATGAGTTGTTATATTGCTCACAAAGATTGATGGAATATGGGGTTATGAATCGTGTGGAGTTTGCTCTGGGGTCTCAAGGCCGCTTGCGCAGCGGGACGATACGTGAAACGACTGATGTGACGGCGGGCATTGGCGATGGAGTCGCCAACTTCGCCGAGGAAAGACGCGGCCACGCCAGTTGAGCCGCTCATCAGCCGCCAGCCGGAGAGCGTCATGAGCCAGATCAACAACATCGCCCCCACTACGCCGATTCAAAAGATCACTGCCGAGCCGATCCAGAAAGAGATCGCGCCCGATGCGCCGCCTCAGCTTCGCGCGACCGACAAACTTGAACTGTCGGGCGCGAGCCATCTGCTGAGCGCGTTGAAGACCAACGATGTCCGGACGGACAAGGTCGCCGATATTCGCCAGCAGATTCAGGCGGGCACGTATGACGCAGACGGAACCAAGCTTGATGGGGCGATCGACAAAGTGCTGGATGAGTTGAATTCGTAAATCACGCCGTGAATCACTGCTGGGTCGTGGACCGCGTCGTCGCAGGCAAAATGCTCAGACGATAGCCAGCGTCCAATGGGTTCCGGCGATTGAATTTCCGTAGATGCTTTACGACTGTAAGGTTCACGGGCTGCTCTGAGCCGCTTTTCGGTAAGTATCGGGTGACTACGTATGATAATCCGCGTTAATTGTAACGTAGCGGCGTGACAGATCGCACGTCCAGATCGTCGCGGCCCCCTTGCCCAGGCCGCACTCGACTTCCACCAGCACGTGCGTCGCCTCCAGCGATTTGCTGACGTGCGTCGCATTAAATTTGACCGGCATTCCGCGAATAAACACCTTGGTCCCCTGAAGGCTCACGGTGCTCGTGTCCCCGTTGAAAACGGCGGGGAGTCGGACCCTGCTCCGGG
>CAZCKE010000344.1:0-4865 GCA_964499005.1 uncultured Tepidisphaeraceae bacterium | reverse complement strand
GTGTTACCCATGTGCCCGGTCTGAAGTGTTATCTATGTGCCCGGCTTGACAGGCCTCGATATGGTTTCTCTCGCCCCTCCTGCATTGAATTTGCATTTTAAAATGCCTGCCAAAAACCGCCCGCACAAAAAATGAGTTCCTCTGCCACAATGCTTTTCGGCAGAACGTTTTTCATTCGGATTTTTGGTTTCAGATTTTACCCAGCACGTTATCGCCCTTGCTTGGATTTCCTCGCCGCCTGAATCGCCCGGGCCATCAACTCGTCCTGCGTATCGATGGCGGGCGACGCGCCGCTTTGGCTCCGCCGCTTCCACGTCCCATCCTTTTGCAGCTCCCACGCATGCCCATGGTCGTTTCGCATCACATCGAGGATTTCACGAAGCCGCTCGCGCAGCGCCGGGTCCTCGATCGGCGTAACCGCCTCGACGCGGTGGTCGAGATTCCGATGCATCCAGTCGGCTGAGCCGATGAAGAATTCCTCGTCGCCGCCATTGAGGAAATGATAGATGCGAGAATGTTCGAGGAATCGCCCCAAAATGCTGACGATCTTGATATTCTCCGACAGCCCCGGCACCCCTGGCCGCAGGCAGCAGAATCCGCGGACAAACAATTCGATTTTCACGCCGGCCTTGGAAGCCGCGTAGAGCTCTTCGATGATCCGGTTGTCCTCCAGCGCGTTCATCTTCGCGACGATTCGGGCTTCTTTCCCTGATTTGGCGTGCTCGATTTCCCGGCGGATTTTCAACACGAATCGATCTCGCATATTGACCGGCGCCACCAGGATTTTTCGATAGTCCCGCTTGAGCGATCGGCCCGTCAGGTAATGGAAAAGATCGATCACATCGTCGGCGATCTGCGGATTGCACGTGAAAAGCCCCAGGTCCGCGTAAAGCTGCGCGGTTTTCGAGTTGTAATTGCCCGTGCCGATGTGGCAATACGTTCGCAGCGCTTCCCCCTCTTGGCGGACCACCATGGCGATCTTGGTATGAGTCTTAAGCCCCAGCACGCCGTAGACGACGTGTACGCCGGCGTTTTCCAGCGTCTGGGCGAGATTGAGATTGCGCTGCTCGTCGAAGCGCGCTTTCAGTTCCACCAGCACGGCCACCTGTTTGCCTGTTTCCGCCGCATGGATCAGCGAGAGCAAAAACGGCGAGTCCGGCGTCGTGCGATACAGTGTCATCTTGATCGCCAGCACTTTCGGATCGAAGACCGCGCGGGTTAGGAATCGCTCGACGCTTTCGGCAAACGCTTCGTACGGATGATGCACCAGCACGTCGCCGGCGCGGATGACGCCAAAGAAATCGACGTTCTCCCCCTGAAACCGCGGCGCCGTTGCCGGAATCCACGGCTTGTATTTCAAATTCGGCAATTCCAGGTTCGCCAGCGCGAACAGATCGTTCATTGCGATCGGCCCCGGCGACGCATAAATGTCCTGCGGCGCGACTTCGACCCCCTCAACGACAAACTCCCGCATCACCGACGACATCGACTCGGCCAACTCGACCCGCACCGCCCGCGCCATCCGCCGCGCCCGCAGTTCCTGCTCCACCAGTTGCAGCAGGTCTTCCGCGTCCTCCGCGTCCATTTCCAGGTCGGCATTCCGCGTCACCCGGAACGGCTTGTGCTCCAGCACGCTCATCCCCGGAAACAGCAGCGAAAGATTCCCCCCCACGACCTGCTCCAATGGCACAAAATGAAACTTCGACGGCAGCGGGATCCACCGCGGCAGGTTTTCCGGCAGCTTGATCCGGATAAAGAGCTGCTCCTTACGCGCCGGATGTTCCAGCAACACCCCGATCGAATTGCTCAGGTTGGATATGAACGGGAACGGATGCCCCGGATCGACCGCCAGCGGCGTCAGGATCGGAAACACGTGCTTGATAAAGAATTCATCCGCCGCCGTCTTGTCCAGCTCATCCAGCGCATCGTAATCCCGGATGAACACCCCTTCCTTCTCCAGCGCAGGCTTGAGGTCATTGAGCCAGCAGTTCACATGCGCCTCGAGCATCGGCCGCAGATAAGCATGAATCGCATCCAACTGTTCCTGCGGCGATAACCCGTCGATTGAAAGCTCGCTCACATGCGCCGATTGCTGGCGTTGCAGCCCGCCCACCCGCTTCATGAAAAATTCGTCCAGATTCGACGAAAAAATCGCCAAAAACCTCACTCGCTCCAGCAGCGGCACGTTCTTGTCCTGCGCCAATTCCAGCACGCGCTGGTTGAAGTCGAGCCAGCTCAGCTCTCGGTTGAGGAATTTGGTTGCCGGGGCGGACGTATCCAGTGTCGTGTCTGCCATCGCTTTGGACTGGGGCGCAGACTCTTCCGGGATGGTGCGGGCGGTTTTTAGTTTCTGGTGCATAAAAAGACGAACCGGTGCGATTCGCCGATGGATAGTATCCCAAACGCCAGGCCTGCACGAAAGCGAGTTTTACAATCTTAATAATGACCGCAATGGATATCGGACCTTGAAAGCAATAGGCGGATCGACCGAGCCAACATCAGGTTGCTCCGGACGATCCGCCTTGTGCTTTTAGGCTTGATAGCCGCAGTGGTTATCGCTTGCGGCGATCACGACGGGCTTTTCGCTTCTTGCTGCCGATCTTTCGTCGGCGCCGTGGCTTGGCCATGGTGGAACTCCTTTCCGTTAGGTTTCTAAATTATCTTTCGGAACCGGCCCCGTCCACACCCTCGCGGCACAATGATTGCTCATTCTCAACACCGTCTAGAACCAGCCGTAGTCTTTGTAGAGGATGCGCAATGATTAAGCTGGATGCCGGTAACGTGCTGCTCAAACCATCACATCGTCGTCAGTTAATGGCTTGGTTGAAGCGGGCGCTACGATTCAATCAGAGGCTTGGGGATTGGGCCATTTCAATCCGGATGCAACGAACAGGCAAAGTGGTGGAAATGAAGGCTGACGTGAAGGATCGATCTGGACCGGTCGGCTTCCGTTCCCGCGAGCACGATTGGCGTGACGCGGCCCGGCAGCTCGTCCGAATGCTGACCAGCTACCTTCACAATCAGATGATCCACCGCATGCCGGCCTGATCTCTTCGCCGGATCTCAGGCGGCCACTGTGGCCGCCTGGAGCCCTCTTGTATCATCACGGCGCTCATCTCGAGCAGCCTATGATGGTTGATCCGGCCGATTCCGCCAACGCGTCGTTGCCCACGCCCGCGCTGCGGCAGCCAACGACCCAAAAGCTTCGATTCCCACATTTTCTGATCCTCGGCCTCATTCTCGCCGTCGCCGCTTTTGTCCGCTTCGATCAAATCGCCCAGGCCAGCCTTTGGATGGACGAAATCTGGTCCATCGAAATCTCCACCGGCCGCGGCTCCGCCCACGACCATCTTCCCACCGGCGTCATCCGATCCGAACAGGCCGATCTGACCATTCTCCGCGACGCTCCTGCCTGGTGGCATATCTGGGCGCGAATGGCCGGCATCACCCATCCGCCCCTGTACCACGTCGTTCTGCGCTGGTGGATGGATCTTTTCGGCGCCAGCGCTGCCGCCGCGCGATCGCTTTCAACCCTTTTTTCGCTCGGCGCGATCCTGATCCTCTTCGATGTCGGCCGCCTGCTCCACTCCATCCGCGTCGGCCTGCTGGCGGCCGCGATCATGGCTCTGGCCGGCGCGCAAATCGACTTCGCCCAGGACGCCCGCAGCTACGCGATGCTGATTTTCGTAATGCTTTGCGCCGCCGATGCACTGGTCCGAATCGAAAAATCAGGCGTCACCAGGCTTCGGCTCTTCTCTTTGACCATAAGCCTTTTCGCCGCTGCCCTCACCCACTATTTTTCCCTGGGATTGCTCGCGGCCCTGGGCTGTTATTGCCTTCTTCGCCTCTCCGGCTCGGCCCGAAACAAAACTATCCTCGCCTTTGCCGCAGCCGGCCTTTGCGTCGCTATCGTCTGGCTTCCATTTCTCCCCGCCCAACTCCATAGTCTCCCCTCTCTCAAACCCGGTTTCCTCAACGACGATCCCGACGGTCATTTCCTGCGAACCCTCCTGCGCGTCAATGCGCTTCCGGCCGCCTTTCTCCTCGGACAAGATTGGGCCGACAAAGCCGGCGACCCCGCATTTATTGCGATCACCGCACTGACCATCATTCTTCCCCTCTTTCTCCTCCGGTGGCGGCGCGACACGCTCCTCTGGTTTTTCTGGCTCCTGGCCACCCTTGGCGCTGTTGCCGCTCTGGACTTGGCCCATGATTCACGCCTGCTCAAATGGGTACGCTACACCATCCTCGCCAGCCCCGCGATTTACGCCTTGCTGGCTAGCATCGAGTGGCCGCGCCGTCCCATCCTCCGCCCGATGATTCCTCTGCTCATGCTCGTCTGCCTGGCCGTCCTTGCCTTTCGCCGCCTCCAATCGACCATCCCACCCATCGAAGACTGGCGGCAATTCGCCGCCGCCGTCAACGTCACCGCCGGCCCCGACGATCTCCTGATCTTCTACGGCGACAATCCTTGGATTTCCCCCGGCATGAAATACATGGGCTATCGCTATTACACCCCCGATGCCCACCGCCCCTGGATGATTTTGCAATCCTCCGCCAATGCTTCATTACTCCGCCAACTTCAATCCCGCCAAGCCGTCTGGCTCATCGGCGACAACCCGCGCCAGGACGGCCCCATTTGGCTCCCGGGCTGGTACCCCCAGGCTTGGGTCGTTGTTCCCAGCGTCGGCGCCATGTGCCGCATGGTCCCCATCACACCCGCGCCTGCTTCCCCGCCCCCACAACCTTGAAACCTCGCCGCCTAGGCGGTTATCCTCGCACGTCTGTCCGACGCCGAAGTAGCTCAACGGCAGAGCACCGCTTTCGTAAAGCGGGGGTTAAGGGTTCAAATCCCTTCTTCGGCT
>CAZCKE010000343.1:0-4869 GCA_964499005.1 uncultured Tepidisphaeraceae bacterium | reverse complement strand
CGCCGATCGTTTCTGTGCAGGTGCCGATCGCCGAAAGCTCCAGGTCACCTGTCAATAGCGGGACCGCCAGAACCGAACCGGGTTCGAGCTTGGGGTCCGGCGCGTTGTCGTCCGAATGTCCCGATAATTCCCCGGCCTGCATCGGGATCAGCCCCGATCCCTCAAACAGCGGCGCGAGCCGGGCAAGCGTCCTGCTGCCGATCCCACCGGCCATGAGGGGGCTGGCAAGCGGCGTCAAGCGAATGGTTTGGCCGTTTCGCTGTACGAAGTGCGATTGATGATCCGACGATGCGACAAGGTGCTTTGCGCCCGCTCTCTGCCACGCGGGCAGGGAAATGTCATCCAGCGACCAGCGCGGCAGAGCCGCTTGCTTTTCCGCCGATTGGGGCGACAACTGCCCGGAGTCCGCTTGCCCATTGCCGGCTGCGGCATCCTGCTTATCCGGAACCGGCAGCGACAACATGTATTCAATCGGCTGTACGCCCCCAATGGGGTCTTTTGTGTAAGGCCAGCCATATGCGAACGCGCCGATCATTCGCGCCTGCCCTTTATCATCGAAAAGGTAAATCGGTGATCCGCTCATCCCCTCGATCGCGCCGGTGTGCTCCAGAAACGGTCCCATGCAGCGGATGAGCACCACATCATATTTCGGATTGAAGTCATGAACGACGTCGATGACTTCGACGTCAAATTTTTCGATCTTGGTCCCGCTGAAAACCGAGAGCCCATACCCCTTCATCCCCGTCTTGACCTCCGAGACGCGCATGTGACGCGACGGATCGAACAGCGGCTTGGCCGGCGATTCAGCACGCGCCGTGCAGGCGCTGCACAAAAACAACAGGCTCA
Source organism: uncultured Tepidisphaeraceae bacterium (assembly GCA_964499005.1). Taxonomy (GTDB): domain Bacteria; phylum Planctomycetota; class Phycisphaerae; order Tepidisphaerales; family Tepidisphaeraceae; genus CAZCKE01. The sequence goes on along the minus strand of CAZCKE010000343.1, from coordinate 4,023 downwards.
TCACCACCACGACAAATCTGGGCATATCCGATCGCCTCAGCATCTCAGGCAACACACGTCCAGCATCTTGCAACCGCGAAAAGTCTTTCGCACGCAAAAGGTTCATACTAGAGGTGCAAACCCATGCCTGCAAGCCGGTCGGCATTCCCGGCTCGAATCAATGACAATTGAGCACCCCCTGATAGACTCTGAACATGCTGCTTGGCCCCAACACAAACGCCCCGCAAACCCTGCTCTCCTCTACCTGCCTCCTCTGCTGTGGCGAAGATCGCCGGACCTTCCTCGCCGCCCTCCGTCACGCCGGGATTCCCGTCAAAAAAAGCTTTGCTTACCGCTGCTACGAATTCTGGAAAGCATCTCCAAACCTCACCTTCATCACCTCCGCTATCGGCACCGGCTGCCTCGAACCCCTCCTCTGGGAAATCCTTCGCCCAAACAAAATCCGCCGAATCATTCTGGTCGGCACCGCCGGCGCCATGGGCCAATCCCGCGTCAAACCTACCCACTCCTACGTAGTCACCAAAGCGTGGCTCGCCGGCACCCCTTTGGATGTGGATGTTCCCCAACCCCTCAAACCTCGCTGGCCCAACCTTCGCCGCTGGCCCGCTGCCTCGTCCGTCTCCACCGATTTCTTTTATGGATTTTCTCCCTTAATCGCCGCCGGAAAATACCCCCTTGCCGGCAAACGCCTTCTCGCTCACTTCAAAAAACACTTGGCCCTCAAAACCGAACTGGTGGAAATGGAAGTCGCCCAGTTCTATGCATTTTGCCAAGCCTTCGGCCGAAAAAACCTCCAATACGCCGCCGTCAAAGGCGTCTCCAACATTCTCGGCGACGAAGGCAATCAAGTCCCCAATTCCCTCGCCGCAATCGTCAGGACGCTCAAGATCGCCCAGGAAATGTTGAATGCTCGGTAAGCCAGATCAGTGTTCAACGATCGGCTTTTCCTTCGCTTCTTTCGAATACGAGAGGACAAAGAACAGAATGGCCAGAACCACGTAGGCCACGGTGAATTGATACGGAATCTGTCTCATCGAATGCGAAAGCATCCATGGGAAATACATGCTCCCATCCGCCAGTGCCGAATGCACGATGCCAAAGAATGAGAACGCCGCGAGGATCAGAAGATAAAGGCTCGACGCTTTGAGATGACGATCGACGAGCTTGGCCACGAACGCCGCCCACAGCATTCCCGTCAGAATAAACCCATTGCCCAGCGCGACAACCACCTGCATCTGCGGCAACGCGCCAGTGTCCCGATCGCTGCTTGTCATTAGGCTGTCAAAAATGGGCTGCGGAACGACCGACGAATTTCCCAGCTTGATCGACAGCAGGCGGAAGATCGTCGGGAAAAACGAAAACGTCACCGCCGCCACATGCCGCTTTGGCACCGCGTGGTACGACTGAGCCACAATATCGAACGCCACGAAGACCAGGATCGGCGCCAGCGCCGCTCGGGGGATCAGTGCCACGATGAAGGAGAGATACCCCAAAATTCCTCCCAGCCCCACAAAGATTCCCGTCAGCAGCGTGTACCCGGCACGCGATCCCATGTTCTTATAGGCTGGATGTCCGATGTACGGTGTCGACTGCGCAACCCCGCCGCAGAACCCGGCCACCAGCGTCGCGATCGCCTCGGTCAGCAGGATGTTGCGCGTGTTATAATCGTCCCCCGCGACGCGGGCGCTCTCGGACGTGTTGATTCCGCCGATCACCGTCAGCAGCGCAAAGGGGATCGAAAGCGGTAGATACCGCAGCGCCGGCCCAAGCCCTTTGATCCAGTCCGCGCTCGGCAGCGGCCAATGCGCCTCCAGCGCCACTGAAGTCGGATGAACAAACGTCGCCCCCGCCAATCCGGCCGGCGCCAACGCGTAATACAAGATCGAGCCAAGGATGACGGATGCAAAGACACCCGGCATCGCAAACGGCAGCCGTATGCCCGCCACCAGCGTGTACAGGATCAATCCCAGTGCAATCAACCCCACCAGCGGCACGCCAAAAATATCGATCAGCGGCTGAACCCCAATCAGTCCCAGTGCAATCCCGGCCAATGAGCCGAGCAATCCCGCCTGCGGAACGATTCGCTGAATCCGCGACCCGACGAAGGAAAAGACCAGCTTGATGATTCCCATGAAGAACATCGTGGCCATGCCCAGATACCAGGTCTGCATCGCCGCATCGTGTTCGGACAGTCCACTGGCCTTGAAACGGACGAACGCCGGCCCCAAAACGATCAGCGCCAGGCCGATCGTCGATGGCGTATCAAGTCCCAGCGGCATGGCCGTGACATCGCCCCGGCCCGACTTACGCGCCAGGTTAAACGCCATCCATGTGTAGACCAGGTCACCAAATAGCACGCCCAGCGCCGTGCCGGGCAGCATTCGGGAGAAGACCACATCAGCCGGAAAGTTGAAGACGCCGATCAGAATCCCCGAGAGATAGGAGAGCACCGTCAGGTTGTCGAACATCAGCCCGAAGAAACCATTGATGTCGCCCGCGACCAGCCAGCGATATCGGGAGGGTTCTTGCGACATGCGGCGGGAAAGTAACAGCCGACGCGGCAAGACTCCAAAATTCAGCGAGACTACAAACAGAATGGATCAAATTCGATTGATGGGCAATCCATCGGCATGCCTGTGAAAAGTTTCACGCACAAATGATGTTTTATTCGGAAAATCGCGGCTATTTTGCGACTTCCACGAACCACCGATGGTAGAATATATGTAGTCGTGTAAGAAATTGAATCGTGCGAGCGGCTCGGGAGGAAATCTTACTCGGGAGGCTGACGATGACGCGGGCAATAAGCGATGGAGGATTGACAAGCAAGCAGCCCACCATGTCGGTTTCGACAGCGCTCTGGATCGCCTGGGCATGCTGGTTTGTATTGCTGGTCGTTCCCTTTGGGATCTTCCTGACCCTGGTCTGGAGGCTCGGCGTCGTGGAGAAGGTCGGCGCGCCCCCGGCCGGCGCCGGACAGGCTTGGTTCCTGATTATGTCGGCCTATCTTCTGGTTCTCGTGCCCGCGTCGTTCTTCTGGCGCGGGCACGTGTTCAAAGCCTATTGGTCGGGCGTGCCGGTCTCGCCCGCGAAATATCTGGAAGGAATGATTTCGATCTGGGTCGCTCTGGAAGCAGGCGGCATCCTGAGTCTGGTCGGCTGCTTCGTAAGCAATGCCATGCTGCCCGATTTGCTGCCGGCATTGATCGCCTTCATGTTCTTTGTGTCGATGTGGCCCAGCGGGCGGGCGATGTATCGAACAGTGGGTCACAAGGAAGATCCAGCGGTGTATGAAGAGCCGTGGTAATCGCGGCATCGGTGTGATTCAATGGGGAGATGAGCGGCCGGGTCCTGGAATTCGAAAAAGTGGGACGCGGGGAGGACGAAGCACGGATCGTCCTGCAATGGCTGGCCCGTTTACGCTGGCTGGCCGTGGCCGGTCAGGGCCTCGCGACGATCGTCGCGGTTTTTTTCCTTCGATTGAAATTGCCGCTGCTTTGGATTTACGCCGTCATTGCGGTGACGGCGCTGAGCAATCTGGTATTGATGAGCTGGCGGCGCCGCATGGTGGCGCCGTGGCTGATTCCAGCGGTGCTACTCCTGGATGTCTGCCTCCTGACTGCACTGCTGCTATGTACGGGCGGGCCCGCCAATCCATTTGGGGCGCTATACCTGGTTCATGTCGCGATGGCCGTTGTCACGGTTGGCGAGGGATGGTCATGGCTGGTGGCCGCCACCGCGATCGGGTGCTACGGCCTGCTTTTTATCTGGCAACCCACCCGATCACTCGATCTGAAAGCGGATACGGAGATGATAGCCCAATGGGTCGCTCTGACGCTGGTCGCGATACTGATCGCCTACTTCGTCGGCCGCATGACCCGCTCGCTGCGCCGGCACGAGAAGGCGCTGGACAACGCGCGCGAGCGGGCGTCACGCAATGAGCAGCTTGCGGCGCTGACGACGCTGGCGGCGGGGGCCGCGCATGAGCTCAACACCCCTCTGAGCACGATCGCGGTCGTCGCCAAG
>CAZCKE010000342.1:0-4871 GCA_964499005.1 uncultured Tepidisphaeraceae bacterium | reverse complement strand
CAGAGCCTAAACGCGTCCACGGCCAGAGGCCGTGGTTTCAATCAGTAATGATAAAACGCGCGCCGAGACCTTCTATTGTCCCCCGAGGCGCTTATAAGAAATGACGTTTATTACAGGGGCCGGATATTACATCGGCTCAGGCTTGATCGTCTGGTCGTACACGCTCAGGAGCTTGGCCTTATCGAAAACCATCTCCTGCCGCGTCAGACCGACAATGTCGTAGACATGCGTTAATTCGATCGCATCGACCGGGCAGGCTTCCTCGCACATGCCGCAGTAAATGCAGCGAAGCTCGTCGATATCGAATTTCGCGGGATATTTTTCGCGATCCTGCCAGGGGCTCTCCGCCGCCTCGATATGAATGCACTTCGCCGGGCACGCCGTCGAGCACATGAAACAGGCAACGCACTTCACGCGGCCTTCCTCGTCCTTGTTGAGCCGGTGCACGCCGCGATACGTCCGAAGCGCCATGCCGCCTTTTTCGACCGGGAGATCCTCGCGCCGCTCCTCGGGATATTGGATGACCCGATCCTTGCCGCGCATCACCACATTGAACATGTGCTTCATCGTCGTGCCCAATCCGATCAGCACCTGCGGCATGTAAAACTGGTCCGCCAGCGACAGCTTGGGCTCTTCCAGGACGATGACATCCGAATCTTTCATGGCGTTGATTCTCGCTAATTGCTGCCCGCGGGCAATGGGGTCTGAGTATATCGGCTTCCCACTACTTTCATCTTGCGATTGGTCAACGGCGCCGGCGGGATCAGCGTGCTGATGCCCATGATCAACAGTCCGGCGACGACGTTGGCCCCCAGCAGAATCCCCGCCATCGCGCTATCCACCATTTCATAGCTGCGCCCATTGCATGCCCAAACCACGATCGCCGTCACCATCAGCAGCGCCAGCGAGATGGGAATCAGCGCCCGCCATGCCAGCATCATGAGCTGATCGAACCGGAACCGGGGCAGGCTCCAGCGGACCCACATGAAGACGAAGATGATCCCAATTGTTTTCCCGAAGAAGAATCCGCTGCGCACAACGCAGACGATCATGCTCGTCGTAAGCGCCGGATGCGCTGACGCCGGATCGCCAAACAAATTTGGCCATTTCAGATCTACCCATGGAATATGCCATCCGCCAAAGAAGAGCGCCACGCAGACCGCGCTGGTCGTGATCATCCCCGCATATTCCGCCAGGAAAAACAGCGCGAAGCGCATCGCGCTGTATTCCGTGTGATACCCACCGACCAGTTCCTGCTCCGCCTCGGCCAGGTCAAACGGCGCCCGGTTGGCCTCGGCGTGAATGCAGACCAGGAACATCATAAATGCCAGCGGCTGTGAAAAAACGTTCCATGCCGGGATCACGCCGAGCCAGTAATGCGCCTGCTTTTCGACGATCGTATTGAGGTCCAGCGTGCCGAACATGACGACGATGCACAGGACCGCCAACCCCAGCGGAATCTCATACGAGATCATATTGGCCGTCGCGCGCAAGCCACCAAGGAATGAATACTTGTTGTTGCTCGCCCATCCCCCGATCACGACGCCATACACCGCCAGCGATAGGACCGCCAGGATGAACAGCACCCCGATATTCAAATTGGCGATCGCGAATACATAGTGATAGGTCACCGAATAGGCGGTCGCACTCTGTGCTGCCACGGCGTCGATCGACGCTCCGATTGGCAGACGGTCCTGCACGTAATCCTCAACATTCGTGACTGACGCTGGCACGGAGATGGATCGGGCCGACTGCATCGTCCCGCCCCATGGCAAGGCCGCAATGCTGATGATGATCACCAGAATCATCGCCCCCGGCGCGACCGTGAACAAAATTTTGTCCACTCCCGCCGGCCGGTAATCCTCTTTCACGATGAATTTAATCCCATCCGCCAGCGGCTGGCCCAACCCCATCATTTTGAGATCGCGCAACTTCGGGAAGATCGGCAACAGCCCGCCGAGCCCTACCCGATTGGGCCCGATCCGGTCCTGCACCCAACTGGCGATCTTCCTCTCCAGCAGAATCAGATACGCCACCGTTCCCAGAATCGCGCCATGAGCGATCAGAAGAATGTAGAGCCACGGCGAGGTGATGAGTCGGGCAATCCAAAGCGGGAGGTGGGTGAAAATACCGTTGATCAGGCTGTCCATAAGTCACTCAATTACATGATCCTGCTCATTGTGTCCACTGACCCGATCCTGATCACTCCTGATGTCTCCGTCCCTGGTCTATTTCGGTCATTTTTTTGCAGGGATTCCAGTCATTTCCCAACTGAAGGCTGCGTTGCCGGCGGTGTGTCGAGCCATTCAAATGAATCGATGACCTTCTGCGCGAACGGCAATCCTCGATTGAACGCGGCCGGACTGGCAAAATAATCAACAAAAAACCACGTATTATTCCCTGACACCGTTATCACTTCATAGATCCGCAAGCTGGAATGCAGTGTGATGCTGCCGCCGTCCGGTGTTTTTGCGTTCTGATCGTGCGAGAACTCATAGACAAACAACCGCGCCGATCGCCCGCCAAGTTGCGTCGGCTCATCTTTCACAATTTTTATCCCCGGAATGTCTTTTGGCATTTTCACCCGCATAATCGCCGCTTCCTCTTCAACCGAACTCGCGTGGCACGTCGGCAAGGTAACCTCAAACGTGGGACTTTCACCGTCCGAAGCTTGAGGAAGCGTGAAATTGTATCCAACCTGCCGCCACTGCTTGGGCACCCAGAACCGAAATTGCCTGGGGCTCTCGATGGAAATCCAATCTTTCGGTATTGGCTTCTTCTTGGCCGATGCCGAAGGGCGTGTTGCCGGTCGTGTCGTTGACTCTGCGGCAGACAAGAACAGTCCGCTCAGGGCGATACTGAGTATTGCGAGGATGACGCTGAGAGGTTTCATCGATTTTCTCCCCATAAAAACCGAAAGAACAGGTGCTGACTTCATTTCATGAAGAACATCACGGCTGCGTTGCTTGCGGTACGCTAAGCCACTCGAACGAATCGAAAACCCGTTTTACCACCGGGAAGTTTCTGCTGAACGCACGCGAGTCATCTGAAAACATGAAAGAGTGCTGCTCTTTGCCATCGGTGACAACCACCTGATAAAAGCGCGCAACAATCGGCGACTGTGCAGGGACGCCGGCGGTCACGGGGATGGGAACGGTCAAATCACCCGTAATGAGCCAAGCTTCGCGGCCACCCCGTTGGGTCGGTTCGTATCGCGTTATTTTGAAACCGGGAAGGTCGCTCAGATCGCTCTTTCGCTGCTTTTCCGCAGCGACCTCCAGAGAAACACCGCACGCGTTGCTTTGCATCTGAAATTTCGGCAAAACGCCCTCCGACGTCAGCGCCGGAAGAGTGAACACCATGTTTCTCTGATTCCATTTGCGTGGAACCCAGAATCGGAAATGGCCAGAATATTCGATGGGCTTCCAATCACTTGGGATCGGCATTTTCTTCGCCGATGCCGAAGTCCGCGTGGCAGGCAACGGTCGCGTGCTCGCCTCGTCGGCATGCAAAAACAACCCGCTCATTGCGACGTACATCACAGCAAAAATCGAAGCTGCCTGCCTCATCGATTTTCCGTCCCGGATCAAATCGGCGTCAAAGCTCCGCAAACTCCATTGCCGGCGCCGCCGCGTGATGATCCGCCATCTTCACCGAGGCGAACGGCTCGCCCATTTCCGTGCGAACAATTTCCGCATGATAGAGCCCCTTTTGACCCAGCATCGACAGGTAAACGTCCCCGTCCTTTCGCACGCCTTCCGGCGGGGCGACCGCGGCAGAAAACGGCTGAATCTTGCCCGCAAAATTCTCCCAGCAGCCGTCCTTCTCGGCCCAACAGGCCGAGGGGATCACCACGTTCCCCGACTCGCTCAGACTCGTCGCCAGCGTATCCTGCACCACCTTGAATCCTTTGAACGCTCCCGGCAATTGCGGCGGAATCCACGCCGACAGATATCCGCCGACGATCCAGCCGCCTTTGAGGTTCTTCAGTTCCGCTTTTTCGCCTTTCACCAGTTCGTCAAAGGTCGCGGATGGGCCGCCGAGCATGGAGATCACGCGTCGAATCCCCGCCGCATTGGGAACTTTTTCCGCCTTGATCACAAACGTCTGCTTCTTGGTGATGTAATCGTGGAAGACATCATCCTGCGCCGCGCTGGGCACCGGCCCCAGTACCAGCACCGCCTCTGGATCGATCGACCGGATCGCCCGTCCCAGCAGGTAGGCCTCCTCGCAGGCCATCATCGGCGAAAGCATTGCGTACAACCGTCCCGACCCTTCGCCGGCCAGCGCCTTCAATTGTTTAACCGCCTCCGCCAGCGCCTCGTCCGCCGACACGGCCGTCGGCGACCCCTGCACCTTCTTCATCGCCTTCTTCAATCGCTTTCTGTCCGCGATCGCATGATACGAATACCGCGTATCATCACTGATCCACCACTTATTGACCTCCGCGTTGTAGCGCGGCTTGATCCGGTAGACCACCCCTTCGTTATGTTCCAGGAAAATATTCTCACCCCCGCTGTCCGACGGCGAAATGGACGGCGTCTGCTTCAGCAGCCATACCCGCTGCTTGAACAGGAAATCCTTGTCCAGCAGCGCCCCCACCGGGCATAAATCAACGACGTTCCCCGCCAATTTATTATTGCACGGCTTGCCCGGGAAAATATCGATCTCCTCCCGATGCCCGCGCCCATCCACGTACAGCTCGCTGGTCCCCGAAACCTCGCGCGTGAACCTCACGCATCGCGTACACATGATGCACCGGTCTGAATACAGATAGATCTTGTCCCCCACGTCCTTCTTTGGCTTTTTGGCCTTGTCTTCCTCAAACCTCGATTGGCTTCGCCCATACTGATACGAATAATCCTGCAGCG
>CAZCKE010000341.1:0-4905 GCA_964499005.1 uncultured Tepidisphaeraceae bacterium | reverse complement strand
GTTCGTTGTCGAAGATCGCCAAGCCGACGGAATCCTGCTGCTGGACGGCCAGATAAGAGAGGGAGGCGGCGATGGCGGTTGCGTGATCGTACTTGCTCCAGGCCGCCCCGCCGCTATCGATGGAGGAATATCCCATCGACTCACTGGCATCGACGACACAGATCAGGTTGAGGTTGGTCTCCTCGAGATATTGTTTGAGGTAGATCTTGTCGGTCTTGCCGAAAACTTTCCAATCGACGTGGCGGATGTCGTCGCCGGGGACGTACTGGCGATGCTCGGCGAATTCGACGGAGATTCCCTGGTAAGGCGAGCGATGCATGCCGGCCATGAGGCCTTCGACGATGAGGCGGGCGCGGAGGTCGAGGGAACTGATGCGGGCGAGCGTTTTGGGCTCGAGGTATTTGCGAGGATCGACGGAAACATTCGACATGTTGCGGAATCAGCGTGCAGCAGCCAACTCTTTGGGGGCAAAAGCGAGAATCAATGAAATGCCCAAGATTTCATTCCGCGATAATGTTTTATCAACGACCTTCCAAATTTCATCCTGGCGTTTCAGTTGATTCATTTTGTCAAACTGAGAAGAAACGACCGCGAATCGGTATCGTCCACCAGCCCCAACTTTTTCAACTTCTACCTCGGCGCGGAATTGTGTTTTCAGCGCATTCCTCAAAAGTTTGGCTTGGGCAGCAGTCATTTGATCAACTCCTTTAACGTGCGAACTTTTTCTAGGAAAGTGGCAGCTTCATCCATTTTCATTGTACGCGACGAATATCTGGCCTGGATGGTCCAAGTAGCACAAATCGTTTTGAGCTGGGCTAAGTAATGTTTCTGATCACGCTCTCCCTTCTTTTGGAGAGAAGCTTCCAATTCGGGCATTTTCGATAACATCCCGTCCAGATCGTGGTTCCTCCAGATGAGGCGCCAAATTTCTTGTTCCACGTCAGATACCTGATGCTGACGCTTCTTCGCGATTTCCGGAAATTTGTCCACCAATCTTGCTTTCAGCAGGATCTCTATGACAAATCCACCAAGGTAAGCAACCCCATTCGCACGGGCGTTTTGGCTGGTTTTCCGTAACGCTGCCGCGTCATCGAATCGCCTCTCGGCAACGGCTGCCATCGCTGAAGGCCTCAGATCGCCGTGCTTTTGAAAAATTCCTGACGCCATGCGAATCTTCTGTCTGCTCTTGCATGCGATTTACGCCGCGGGCGCATCCTTAAGCATTCTCGCGGCGGTTTTGTCGAGTTCGTCGTATTGCTGGCGCGGGATGAATTCGATGAGGCGTTTGACGATCTGGTCGCTTTTGACGCCTTCGGCTTCGGCGTTGAAGTTGGTCACGATGCGATGACGCAGGACAGGGAGAGCAACCTGGCGGATATCCTCGGTGCTGACGTGGTAGCGGCCTTTCAGCAGAGCACGGGCTTTGGCAGCGAGAATCAAATACTGGCTTGCGCGTGGGCCGGCGCCCCAGCTGACGAATTCCTGGACGAAATCGGGTACATCGCCTTCGGTACGGCGGGTCAGGCGGCTGAATTGCAATGCATATTTGATCACGTGATCGGCGACGGGAACTTTGCGGACGGTGTCTTGCAAATGTTGAACTTCCTCGCCGGAGAGAATGTGCTGGAGATCGACACTGCGGTTCATCGTGGTGAGGCGGACGATCTGGAATTCCTCGGCCTCGGTCGGGTAGCCGACGTTGATGTTGAACATGAAACGGTCGAGCTGGGCTTCGGGGAGGGGATAGGTGCCTTCCTGCTCGATGGGGTTTTGCGTGGCCAGGACGAAGAAGGGCTCGGGGAGGCGGTGCTGGTTGCCCCCGGCGGTAACCTGATGTTCCTGCATGGCTTCAAGAAGGGCGGCTTGGGTCTTGGGGGGAGTACGGTTGATTTCATCGGCGAGGAGGACGTTGGCGAAGACGGGGCCGCGAACGAAACGAAGATGACGAATGCCGGTGGATTTGTCTTCCTCGATGACCTCGGTGCCGGTGATGTCGGAGGGCATCAGGTCGGGGGTGAACTGGATTCGGCTGAAGCTCAGTCCGAGTGTCCGGGCAAGCGTGGAGATGAGCAAGGTTTTGGCCAGACCGGGGACGCCGACGAGAAGTGCATGGCCGCGGCAGAAAAGAGCGATGAGCAATTCTTCGATGACGGCTTCCTGGCCGACAATGACCTTGGACAACTCCGCGCGCAAATCCTGATAACCCTTTTGCAGTTTATCGACGGCGGCCAGCTCATCGGCGGCGAGTTCAGTGGCTTGAGGTTTGATAATGCCAATCGTTGATTCCATCGAACGACTCCTTGGGGGAGGGTGGGTTTTTCTTCAATACCGGATGACCCCTAAAAGCGATGTCCCGGGGCTAGTTGTTTCTAACTCAGAAACGGGGAACAATCCATTAGAAGCTGTTTCAAAACCTCGCGCGGACGTTGCTTGCGTCTGGTGGAGGCTGGCCGCGTCACTCCTCCTCGCCGTATTTGGCTTTAATACGGCTCGTCATCGCTTCTTGCCGGCCTCCACCATCCGCGGCGCACCGCCGCGCGGGAGTTTTTGAAACAGCTTCTAGTAAAGACGAGCAGAAAGGCGCAAAGTTTCACCTATGCCCGAGTTACCCGAAGTTGAGACCATCGTGCGAACGCTCGGACCGCGATTACAGAGCGCAGTCATCGAGGCGGTTTATCTTTCGCGCAAGGACTTTGTCCATCCCAGCGAACTGGACCTGGCGGCGCGCCTCTCATCCCGGCGGGTTACCCGGGTAAGCCGCCGGGCCAAGCGGATTGTCTTTCGCCTCGATGACGGCAACTGTTTCTACATACACCTGGGGATGAGCGGGCGTTTGGGAATGGAGCCAATTGAGGCCCAGAGGCGGCCGCATACGCATTTGGCGCTGCAGTTTGGAGGGCAGGAATTGCGCCTGGTCGATCCGCGGCGGTTTGGGGGAGTTTTCTGGATGGGAAGCGGGGAGAATGGGGATGAGAATCTGGGGCCTGAGCCGCTGGGGTTGCGCGCGGGGGAATTGGGAAAGCGGTTGGAAAGGACGACGCGGGCAATCAAAAATGCGCTGCTGGATCAATCGGTGGTGGCGGGACTGGGGAATATCTATGTGGATGAGTCGCTGTTTGAAGCAGGGATTCATCCGCTTTGGCCGGCGAATCGGCTCTCGGCCCAGCAGGTCGGGAAATTGAATCGGGCAATCAAGACGGTGCTACGGCGGGCGCTGCGGCCTCGGGGAAGCACGCTGCGGGATTATCGGGATGCGGATGGGGAGCCAGGGAATTTTCAGAAATTGCACCGGGCGTACGACCGGGAGGGGCAACCGTGTATGAATTGCGGAACGAAAATTCAGCGGATCGTGCTGGGTGGCCGGTCCACGCATTTCTGCCCAAAATGCCAACGAAGTAGATCTTCGCGACAAATAATGTCTTCGTAGATCTCTCACCATCCGGACTCTGGGGAATAGATTCAGGCAACAGCGATCCGCTGCATCATGAATTAATGATGAATTTTTTCCTTCGCTTGGAATTAACCAAAACATCAAACTCTCCACACGCATGACCTCCTAGCATGTCGCGTGGCGTCAGATAAAAGGGTTGGGAGCCAATGTGGGTTTGGCTCGGCGCCAATTTTCCTGAAGGAGGAATACGATGCGATGCGCAAGATCGGCACTGTTCGGTGCGGCGATAATGGTGGTTTCGTGCACTGTGGTCAGTCTTACGGAGTTGGCAAATGCGGCGCCGACTCTTGCGCCCGGTTATTCAGCCCGCGTCTTCGCGTCGGACCCCATTGGCAGCACTCAGCCGGATTCCATCGCGGTCGACGGGAATAATGTGTGGATCGCGTACGGCAACGGCAATGCGGCCGATGGATCGCAGGACAACCTCAACAGCCAGGTCGTGCATTATCTGGCCGACGGAACGCTGGTGCACACGTTCAACGTGCCTGGCCATAGCGACGGTCTGAAAATCGATCCCGTCACGCACTTGGTGTGGGCGCTGCAAAATGAGGACGGCGCGCCGAACCTTCGGATCATCAATCCGCAGACCAACGCGGTGACTCCCTTCACGTTCGGCCCCACGCTGCATGGCGGGGGTTATGACGATATCGCCTTCTTAAACGGCAAAACATTTATCAGCGCCTCCAGCCCGGCGTTCAGCGGAACGGTGAACAACAAACCCGTGATTGTGCAAGCGACGCTAGGGGCGGGCACCGTTTCGGTGGCGTCGATTCTTCAGGGCAACACGACCGCCACCGATCTTATTACCGGCGGAACGGTCACGCCCAACATCACCGATCCCGATTCGATGACGGTTTCACGGTTGGGCCAATTGGTGCTTGATGACCAGAGCGGCAGCCAGCTTATTTTTGTAAGTAATCCCGGCCTGGTTTCGCAAACCGTGTCGCGGCTTTCGCTGCAAAATCCTTCGGCGGCGGCAATCAACGTGGACGACACGGCTTTTTCACCAGGCAGCCGCGTCGAACTGCTCGCGACGGAACGCTCTACAGGATTGACTTACCTCATTTCCGGGCCGTTCGGAACGGGCGACGCATTTTCGGCTGACCCAACGGATGGATTGGTGGGAAGCCTTGACCTGGGCAATGGAACACTGACGCCGATCTTCACGGATGCCAATAGCAGCGTTCGCGGACTTGCGTTTATTGCCGTGCCGTTGCCCAGCGCCGCAGAGATGTTCGTGTTTGGGGGATTGGTGCTGGGATTGTGCCGGCTCTCACGGCACGCGAGACAAACGCACACTTAAACGCAAAACAAGCGAGGCCCACTTTTTCTTTTAGCGGGCCTCGCTTCGTATTATTTCGTCGTCTCAACTGCTCGGGACAAATCGCTACTTGAGAACGCCGTCTTTCTTGGCCATGAAGGTCCCGAGATCGACGACGCGGTTGCTGTAGCCC
>CAZCKE010000340.1:589-4918 GCA_964499005.1 uncultured Tepidisphaeraceae bacterium | reverse complement strand
CAGGCGAATAACATCGGGTTCTCCCGCAATCCAGGGGCCGGGGCACTTAACACAACGGCCGAGTTCGGTCTGTATTGCGCAGGGCGGGGCCTCCCAGGCTCGATTTCGAGCTCATGAGTCTGGTCTCTAAACGCTCGGGCTGGGGGGTTTGGGTCGGCTCACGAGGCGAAGGCGAGGCCGGTAGTGCACCTCCAGGGCCACGAAGATCAGCAGCAGGGCGATGACCCCGCCGACCACGGTGATCTCGAGCGCAAGGTTCTCTCCGCTCGATAGCGGCCGGGCGAACCCGAGCGGGCATGTCGCCAGCGCCGGCGGGCACGTGCCCTCTTGGTGCTGGCCGCAGGGGTCGCCACGGCGTTGCCCGAGTCCTTTTCCATGGCGGCGGTCGCCTATACGTCGACCCTCGCTCGCGCGGACGCCTATCGCAGCGAGCGGGAGCGCGAATACCGGCATGTGCGCCGGGTGCCGGCCCTCGAGCGCGAAGAGGTGCGGGAGCTCTACGCGGGCAGGGGTTTTCAGGGCGAGCTTCTCGAGCGCATCGTGGCGACGATCACGGCCGATCCGGACGTATGGGTGGCCGTGATGATGGCAGAGGAGCACCACCTTGCGCCGGTCGGGCGCCGCGAGGCGATGCGCTCCGCCACGATCGTGGGGATCGCCTCCATGATTGGCTCGCTCGTTCCTGTGGTCCCCTTCGCCGTCGTGAATCTGCGCGCCGGGGCCTGGGCCTCCGTGGCGATGGCGGCGGCGACGCTTTTCGCGGTGGGGGCGTTCAAGGCAAAGCGGACCGTCGGCCGCCCGTGGAAGGCGGGGCTCGAGATGGCCGCGATCGGCGTCGCGAGCGCGTTCGTCGGTTGGGGCATCGGTGCCCTCTTCGGGGCGGGAGGAGTGTGACGTCGTAGGACCGGCGACACCGATGTTGCGTTTCAATTCCAGGGATTCAGACTTGGGGCTTCGGGGAGGCACGCATGAAGAAGCTCTTGTCTTTGGTTTTCGCTCCGGTGCTCGTCGCACTTTCGGCAATCACGGGATGCAGCGGGGTCGACGTCCCGAACCCCAATGCGCCCGACGGCGCGGCGTCCTCCTCGTCGAGTTCGGGGGCGGGGGGTTCGTCGAACGGGGGGAGCTCCTCGAGTTCCGGGGCAGGTTCGTCGAGCGGCGCGGGTTCGTCGAGTTCCGGGGCAGGCTCGAGCGGTGGCTCGTCGAGCTCTGGGGGCACCGGGCTGCACTGGTACTGGACGTGCGGCGATCCCGTCTGCACGGCTCCGGACGCCGGGCAGTGCCCGAGCGGGCAGCACCCGTGCAGCTGCGCCACTGGATCGTTCTGCGCCCCGGCGAACGTGGCATGCGTCTCCCCCTCGAGCGCGTGCCCGTCCGGCGTGACCAACGACGCCGGCGTGCCCTGCCCGGCGGTGGGATCCAGCTGCTCGGTGCAGGGGGAAACGTGCGGCACGCGACGCCCGACCGTGCACTGCGGCGCCATCGAAGAGTGCTCGGCGGCCGATCCCGCGATGGTGTGCCCCCTGTAGAGCGGCCGATCCTGCAGCGGGATCGAGCGCATCGACGAGTCCCGCTCGAGCGGCGACGGAAGCCGCGCGCCGCGTCAGCGCCGCCGAGCGTCGGCCTCGAGATCTTCTTGCTCGGCCGCCGTCAGACGCGCCCACGGGACGGCCTCGAGGCGGGGGAAGCCGATGGGGTCGCCCGAAACTTCACTGATGCCGTAGGTCCCCGCATCGATGCGCGCGAGCGCGCGCTCGATGTCGGCCAGGTGAGAACGATCGTGGGTGGCTCTCCCGAGCGCCTCGTGCTGAACGAGGCTCGCGTCGGCCTCGTCCATGGCGTCGGCCGAGCGCTCCTGAGGGTCGCGCACCGGCGAGAGCGTCGAGTCGTTACCGCGAAGGCGTGCGCGCTCCGCAAGCAGCCGTGCGCGGAGCTTGGAGAGCTGCGCGGACGTCAATGGGCGCGTTTCGGGTCCGGACATGGTGCCTCTGGGGGATGGATTTCGCATTCGACGGAATCGGTGGTTGGCACAAGAGCACATGGCGCTCCTCTTGTCGCGACCCACGACCGGGCTGCGCGCCCGCCTCCAGAATTCCCAAGCTGCGGGTTGAGCCGTGGCGGCTCGAAACTCCTCGATCGCGCGCTCCCCGTGGCGCGTCCTCGCCGGACGTTTCCCGCTCTTCGATGTCGTTCCCCCTGGTGACATTCACGCCACCCGAGAGGCGCCCGATGCCCTGGCGCCGCCGCTGCCGATCAGCGGCAACACAAACTCAAGAACCCGCACGGCGTGGACTGCCCGAGGCACGTGGGCAAAACGAGGAGCGCAAACCACAGGCGCGGAGTCGCGGCCTCGCGCGAAACGTGACACCCGCGGCGGGACTTGTCCCGTATCCTGTTCTCCGATGAAGACATTCTCTCGTTTGGCCTGCCTCCTCGCTTCGTCGATCGCGGGGCTTGTTGGTTGTGGGGGTGATGGATCGTCGTCGACCGCAATCAATTGCTCGGGAGGGAGCCTCGGCTCCGTTCCCGTCGACCAGCTCACCTCGGCGCAGCAGACCACCGTATGCAGCGACGCGGTATCGTGCGCCATGTCCGCGAACGACAGCGTCACGGCCACCCTCGATCAGCTGGTGTGCCGCTTCACCGGCGTCACTGCCGCCGCGCTCTCGGGAGCGACGACCGACGCCGCACTCCAGCAGGCGTGCCAGCAGGTTTACGACGCGTGCATTCAACGCCAAGACGCGGGCGCGACGACGGGCCAGTGCACCATCACGACGCTCGCACCGACGTGCACCGCGACGGTCAGCCAGGTGTTCGCGTGCATCAACGACGAGCTCAACACCCTCGTTCACGACGTCAACGCGGCGCTCCAATCGGTCCCCGCGTGCGCTTCGCTCACCTTGACGAACCTCGCGGGCGCAGCGGACGCTGGTGTTCCAGGCGCCTCACTCCTGGACGTCAATCCGTCGACAATCGCGTCGTGCCAGGCCGTCCAGACGACCTGTCCCGGCCTCTTCGGCACCAGGACCCTTGGCGACGCGGGGACCGTGGGGCCTTGAGGTCGGCTCCCGGCGCCGCGATTGCGTTGGCTTTCGTCGCCTGCGGAGGCTCGTCGTTCGTCTTCGTGCCCCCGACCGACGATGGGGGCATTGGCGACGCGACCGCCGACAATCAAGGGCCGGACGACGCGGGGCCACGCGACGGTTCCCCCCGGGACGCGACGGCGGATGCTCGGGGGATCCACGACGCGACTCAGGGCGACGCCCTCACTCTCGACGCCGGCACCGACGTCGTCGAGGAGCCACCGACCCACTGCGGCGGGGGATTTGCTTGCGCCCCGCCGGTGCCCTCGGGGTGGAAGGGTCCTTTCGAGCTCTACGCGGGTGCCGGCACTCGGCCCGCGTGCGACCCCGGCTTTTCGGGGACGCTGGTCGACGGCTACGTCGGATTGAGCGCGCCCCCGGCCACGTGCGGCTGCGCGTGTGGCGCCAGCACCGGCGTGCAGTGCGCGTCGCCGGCCATCAACTTCTACGCCAGCTCGACGACTTGCTCGCTCAGTCAGGCGTGCGCTGCCGTGATGCTGATCCCGGGCGCTTGCACGCGAGTCGACGTTTCATCCGCGTGCGGCACCGCGCTGGGCGTGGCGATGAGCCTTCCGCAATCCACCGCTTCGCTGGGGAGCTGTGCGCCCGTGCCGACGGTGAGCGTACCGCCCTTGTCGTGGTCGACGTCGGCCCGTGGCTGCGGCGCGGCGCAGCCTCCAGCTCAGGCCGACTGCGCGAGCGGCAGCGTCTGCGTACCGGCTCCGTCGGCAGCCTTCAAGACGGCGGTTTGCATCGAGCAGGCGGGGAACGTGGCCGCCTGTCCGTCGGTCGACGGTGCCCTCGGGTATACGTCGAGGTTTCTCTACTTCACGGGCGCGAACGATACGCGCGGCTGCTCCTCGTGCGCCTGCGGCGGCGTCACCGGCGCCTCGTGCAGCGGCACGGTCACGCAGTTTCAGTCATCGGACGGCGGCTGCGCCAACAGCCAGATCATCTATCCGCTCGGGCAGAGTTGCGATCCGGTTCAGCAGCCTGCCGATATCGAGCTCGCCGTGACCGCCTCCGGAGGGTCTTGCGCCCCGGGCTCCACGGCGCCAACCGGCCCCGCGACGGCGTCAACCCCAATAACGTTCGGCTGCACTCCATACCCGGAGTGACGTTGCGATGGCGATGTGGGGTCATTCGAGAGTCCCCCCTCGGAGGGCAAGCAGAACGGGGAGCCCACCGAAGAGATCGTCCCCACGGGCGTGGGGGTGAACCGCAGACCGGCACGTACTTGGCCGGG
>CAZCKE010000340.1:0-579 GCA_964499005.1 uncultured Tepidisphaeraceae bacterium | reverse complement strand
GCGCCAACCGGCTCGGCAACGCGTGCGACCGCGATGCCGTTCGGCTGCACTCCATAGCCGGAGTGACGTTGCGATCGCGATGTGGGGTCATTCGAGCGGCTCCACTCGGAGGGCGAGCGAGACGGGGAGCTCGCCGTAGAGATGCGGAAAGAGGTCCCCACCGCGGGACGGCTCCCAGCGAAGCCCGGCGCCGAGATCGGCGGAGGCAACCTCCACGAGCACGAGATCGCGCTGGCCGGCAAAGTGGCGACGCAGCGTCTCGGCGAGCTGAGTGCCGGTCGAAAAGTGAATGAAGCCGTCCCGCCGGTCGACCTCGGAACCACGGTACACGCCGACGGCCGCGGCATCGCGCCACTCGGCCGCGGTGCAAACCTTGTAGACGTACGCGATGACGGCCGGCATCTGGAACAGAATAGCCGTGGCACACCCAGCACGCGGCGAACACTATCGGCGCATTCCGCGCCCTCGGCATTCGATTCCCCGAGCGCGGGCCGTGCAGGTCGAGGCGATCGTCACTGCGACCCACGTCGCGTCCTTCACGTCTCCTTCTTCGGTCTGCCCCCACTGGTCATCCCCCCA
>CAZCKE010000339.1:0-4922 GCA_964499005.1 uncultured Tepidisphaeraceae bacterium | reverse complement strand
AACTAATCCGCGCTCTTAGCGTCATGGCCGATTACATCCCCGTTCTCAAAGCCAACAACAGCCCCGACGCCCCGGCCCTGGCCGATGATTTCGCCGACCGCATCCGAAAGGCCGCTGCGTCCACATCCGGCTCCGCCAGCGCCTGGGCCAAGTGTCTTTCCGCTCTTACCTCCAAACCTGACGGCCGCGCTCAAATCCTCTCCGACATGCTCCGCGACCCCAATTGGCAAAACCGCATGCTCGCACTTGCCTTCACCTCCGCCGACCAGCAAGCCGCCGCCGCTGCTCCGCTCGTTTCCGACCCCGACCCCACCGTTAGCGCCTACGCCAAAGCCCTCTCCGGATATGTTCCACCCACTACGGAGCCATCCACCCAACCCACCTCATCTCCGTCTCATTGATCGCACCCTTCCCATTCCACTTCCCCAATTGACATTTCCCCGTCAGAATGTCATACAGCGCTCAATCGCGCATCCAATGACGGCCCCAATTTCGTGACTGAGAAAAATCTTCCATCCCCCGTCCCCGACAGACGCCGATTAGGCTTCTTCGACGACTTCAAACGCTTCTTTGTCCGCGGCCTTGCCGCCGTTCTCCCCACTCTCATCACGCTCTGGCTCCTCGTCTGGGTCTGGGATTTCCTCTGGAACAACGTCGGCGATTACATCATCGAATCCATCCGCCGCGTTTGGTACTACGCCGGCGACCATGGCTGGGTCGAATTCCAAACCCGCAACTACATCCTCCAACGCATCAAGGAAGACGATTTCAAAACACACCTCATCGGCGTCGGCCTGGCCATCCTCTTGATCTACATCATCGGCGTCTTCGTCGGGAATCTCATCGGCCGCACCTTCTGGCGTATCGCCGAACGCGCCGTCCTTCGCATTCCCTTCATCCGCGCCATCTATCCCGCCGTGAAACAGGTCACCGATTTTCTTCTCGCCGAGCGCTCTCGCACCTTCGAGCACAGCCGCGTCGTCGCTGTTCAACCCCATGCACAGGGGATCTGGTCTGTGGGCCTCGTCACCAATAGCGGCCCCTGGAACCTGGGCGACGACCGTTCCACCGAAATGGTCACCGTCTTCATCCCTTCCACCCCCACGAGCTTCAGCGGTTACGTACTGGTCGTCCCGCGCAAAAGTGTCGTCGAACTCCCCATGTCCGTCGAGCAGGCCATGCGCCTCCTCGTCAGCGGCGGTGTCATCACTCCCAGCCCCGAGCAAACTTCCGGCAAACCCCTCACCATCTCCCCCGACCCCCCCGATTCCATCCCCGAATCCCTCCCTTCTTCTTCCAGCGTGGTCAGCTCCGCTGACCGTGGTTCTATCCCAAAACCCGTCTTTAATCCCAGCCTTCCCACCCGTTCTCCCGTCGAATAAAATCCATCAGCCCGGCACGCGTGACAAAAGACGTTAGGAGGTCCAAGTGCTCGTTACCGTTGCTTCTCGTCACATGGAGGTCACCGCGCCTCTCAAAGCCTATGCGGAGCAAAAAGCGGGCAAGTTAACTCGCTATTACGATCGAATTCAGGAAATCGAGGTCGTCTTCGACAATGCCAACCAAGCCGTCCGCGTTGAGATGATCGTCAATGCCGAGCATCGCAACATGTTCATCGCTCACCATGCCCAGGACGATGCCTATGCCTGCGTTGACGGATGCATCGCCAAGCTCGAGCGCAAGCTCTCGGAACACAAAAAACGCTACCGCAACCGCAAACATTCCGGCAAGGACAAGCATCTCAGCGGGGGCGCCTCGTCACGCTCGCGCCGAAACGGCGCTTGAATGGTGACTCCATGGCCGAAAAACTCCCCAACGGCCCCAGCGACTACCTTGCCGCGGAACGCACTTTTCTCGCTTGGATCCGTACCGGTTTGGCCCTCATGGGTTTCGGTTTCGTCGTCGCCCGCTTCGGCCTTTTTCTGCAAGCCCTTCAGGCCGGACAACCGACCGAGCGAATCGCACCCCTGGGCCTCTCCTCTTGGTTCGGCACCGCTCTCATCACGCTGGGCGTCATCGTGAACATTGTTTGCGCGCGTAATTACGCTCGCTTACTCCACAATCTCAATACCGGTCAACCGCCCGTCAATCGACCTTCCCGCCTCGCGATGGCAGTCGCCTTCATCCACGCTCCCCTGGGTTTTGCGATGGCGATTTATCTCGTTTTCGTTCGAGAGGCAAGGTAAACCATCCATACAAAACATCGGAAGAAATTATGAGTACAAATTCGATTGACGGACTGATCACCCTCCCCAGCTCCCACTCCGTTGACCAGACCGTCGAAAAGCTCCAGGCCATCCTCCAAAACGGCGGCGTCCGCCTCTTCGCCCTCGTCGATCACAGCGGCGAAGCCCAAAAAGTCGGCCTCTCCATGATGCCCACCAAGCTCTTGATCTTTGGCAATCCCAAGGCCGGCACGCCTCTCATGCAGGCCGCACCCAGTTCCGCCATCGACCTGCCCCTCAAAATTCTCGTCTGGGAGGACGCTGCTAGAAAAGTCTGGATTTCCTACAATAGTCCCGCATATTTAATGCGGCGGCACGCAATACCCAAAGAATGGCTGCCCAATATTGCGATCATCGAAACGCTGGCGGCAAAGGCCGCCGGGTAGTACCCTTGTCGGCTCCGGTTTCGTTTCGCGTGGGATCAGATGGACGGAATCGCTCGGACCACGACGCCGGAAAATCGCCATGATTTCAACTTCAACCATGCTCACAACTTCGCCCGCTCTTCCCGATGAAAGGCAATCTCCACAATGAAGCTGAAGGATTTTATTGTTAACGAATCGATTGTCCCCGAACTCAAGGCGACCGATCGCGACGGTGTCCTGCACGAACTCGTCGGCTCCCTCGCCGAGGCGGGGGCGCTCCCCAAATCCGCCGTCGACGAAATTGTCGCCGCCTTGATCAAACGCGAGCAGAATGGATCCACCGGCTTCGGCAAGGGCGTCGCTGTCCCTCATGCCAAGCATTCCAGCGTCAAAAAAATGGCCGGAACCATCGGCCGCTCCGTCGCCGGAATCGACTTCGCCGCCTTGGATCACCAGCCGGTCTTTTCCGTCGTCCTGCTCCTCTCTCCCGATAGCCAGCCGCAGCAGCACTTGCAGGCCATGAACATCGTCTTCAGCAATTTGCAGAAAGACATGTTCCGCCGCTTCCTGCGGCAAAGCTCCACTCGGGAGGCAATCGTCGATCTGTTGGATGAGGCCGATCAGGCCAAGTAACGTCGCCCGGGGCAATGGTTCGCGAAGCCGTTATCCGGCCCGCGATTGAATGTCGAGTGTGGCCGCCCACCAATTACAACATTTCATGCCCATTGCCTCTCGTGACATCGTGGTCAGTAACAAGCTCGGCCTGCATGCCAGGCCCGCCATGCAGTTCGTTGACCTGGCCAACCAGTTCGACTCCAAGGTCACGGTCAGCAAGGGCGGCGAAGAGCCCTATGATGCCGACGGAAAAAGCGTGATGCAGATGATCATTCTGGCCGCCCCTCAGGGAACTCCGCTCCGCATCGTTGCCGAAGGCGCCGACGCCGGCGCGGCCGTCGAAAAACTGGCCCAGCTTTTCGCGGATAATTTCGGAGAAGACCAATGAAATTTTTGAATTTTGATTTCCGATCGGGCCCATGAGCCTCGTCCAAATCAAAATTCAAAAATCGAAAATGGAATCATGGAAATCAGAAAAGGCATAGGCGTCTCTCCCGGTGTTGCAATCAGCACGGCTGTCGTGCTCGATGCCGAGGACATGGTCATTCCTCGCCGCCCCGTCGCCGCCGAGCAGGCCCAGGCCGAGGTCCAACGATTCGCCAAAGCCGTCGACGAAACCATCGCCGATCTGGGCCGTCTCCGCGATCAGGTCGTCGCCCGCCAAGGCAAGGAAATCGCCGGCATCTTCGATTTCCACATCGGCATCCTCCGCGATAAATCCCTGCTCGACCGCATCAACGCCGAAATCCTCGCCAAGCTCACCACCGCCGAATATGCCGTCAGCGTCGTCATGCGAAGTTATGCCTCGGTCTTCTCGAAAATGTCCGACCGCTACCTCTCCGAGCGCGTTAAGGACATCCACGACGTCGAGCGCCAGCTTCTTCGCCGCCTCATCGGCCAAAAACGCCAGGACATCTCCCACCTTACCACGGACGTCGTCGTCATCGCTCACGATCTGCTTCCTAGCCAGACAGCCGCCCTCGCCCGCCAGCACGTCAAGGGTTTCGCAACCGACGCTGGCGGCCGCACCAGCCACACCGCCATCGTCGCCCGTGCCATGGGAATCCCCGCCGTCGTCGGCCTCGGTGACCTTACCTCCGAAGTCTCCGGCGGCGACACCGTCATCATCGACGGCGATCACGGCGTCGTCATCATCGACCCCGACGAGCAGACCATTCTCGAGCAGCGCGAATCCGAACGCCGCCGTCATCTCCGCGAAACCGATCGCGCCACTCTCCAGGACCTCCCTGCCCAGACCCTCGATGGCCACGTCATCAGCCTCCAGGCCAACATCGAATTCCCCGCCGAGGTGGACGACGCCGTCCGCCGCGGCGCCGAAGGCGTCGGCCTCTACCGCACCGAGTTTCTCTACCTCGCCTCCGACCACGAGCCCAGCGAAGAAGAGCACTACGGCGCTTACGCCGATGCCCTGCTCCGCCTCAAAAAACGCCCCCTGGTGATCCGCACTCTCGACCTGGGCGCCGACAAATACACCCAGGCCAAGGCCATGAACCCCGAGCGCAATCCCTTCCTCGGCGAGCGCTCCATCCGCATGTGCCTCCACGACATCCCCATGTTCAAACGCCAGCTCCGCGCCATCATGCGCGCCAGTGTCCTGGGCGATGTCCGAATCATGTTCCCTATGATCTCCACCCTCATGGAGCTCCGTCAGGCCAAAATGGTCCTCAACGATGTCCTCGAGGAACTCGAAGACGAG
>CAZCKE010000338.1:0-4948 GCA_964499005.1 uncultured Tepidisphaeraceae bacterium | reverse complement strand
GTCAAACCAGAAATGGGGTCAAACCAGAAATGGGGTCAAACCAGAAATGGGGTCAAACCAGAAATGGGGTCACTACTGATTTATTCAAGCGAACCAGAAATGGGGTCACTACTGATTTATTCAAGCGATCGATCCGACTGGAATTCTTCGGCTTTACGTCACACTCTCATCCCTAAAATCGTTCGCGCACACCCCAAATCGCTCCGCTGACTCTCTCCAACTACCCACCTCATCGCACAACCCATCCATTCCCGTGCCACCATAAAAACATTTTCCCCCCATAAAACTTTTTCACTCCGCCCCACGCCATCGCCAATCAATCCCGCCAATCCCCGCGCGCACCTCCTCTACATAAGGGGCTGGGAGGTGAAGGTTTTTACAAGATTTTTCCTAACCCCTCACTCCCCATCGACTTGCCCGAAAAAAACCTTCCAATCTAATTTCGTTTGGCGCGCGGGCTCGCGCACTTTTTCGTTCCAGGAACCGATTTCAATTCCCAACCACAACCCCGGCAACGATTTACAACCCTCAACAACCAATTCTCAATCGCGCAGACACGTTCGCCAATCACCCATAACCCGCCAAGTACAAAGGACTAATGGCCAATGACCATTGACATCGATTGTGCGCAACGAAAATCGCCCCATTCCGCCTCATCCCCGATTCAATCGCTCTCCACGCTCGCCGCCCATTCAACCATATTTGGCGATCAACTCATCCTCCGCCGCGTAATTGAACTCCTTCGGATCAACAGTTTTCGGATGGTCGCGCTGCCACTCGAATGTATTCCGCAAACTCTGCTGGTAATCCGATTGTTCGGCAAATCCCAACTCATTGCGGATACGGCTCGAATCAATTTCCCAGTCTTGTCCGACCCACGGCTTCTTTTCGGGATTGTATGGCGATTCCTCGTAAGGAATTTCGACGATCCTTCCGTCGTAACCATTGGCCGCACAAAAAGCGCCAAGCCGCTGCCGAACGGTCGGCGTGTGCAATTCTCCCACGTTGTAGGTGCGTCCAGCCGAAACGGGATTCTCCACGGCCAGTTTCGTCGCCAGCGCCACGTCATCCGCATAGCCATGCGTGAATCGAAAGTCGGACCAACCCCGCTCCAACAACAGGGCCGGCCGGCGATCCAAAATCCGCCGCGCCCACTCGTACAGGCGATAATCCCGCGGACCGTAAATCGCCGGATAGCGCAGGATCGTGCCCGGCAAATCGGGCGCGGACATCACCACCTCCTCCACCCATCGTTTTTCATACCCCTCGGCATGGATCGAAAGCTTCTGCCGCAGCGGCGACTCTTCATGCAGCGGCATCGGAACGATCGGCCCAGGCTCAGTGCCGTGAATGCGCCCGTACGCCAGGTAAACATCGACGCTGCTGGGGACGACCGTCCGGCCGGCGGCGCCGCCAAAGACCTCGACAAACGCCTGCGCATCTTCCCGCCGATACGCCACCATGTTGATCACGACATCCGCGCGTACCGCGCGCAGTGCTGGAGCGGATTCCCGCAGATAACAATGGTCCGCTTTACGGGGAGAATTTTTCGGGGCCGGAATCTGCTCGACCCCTGACGGAATGTTGCCCGCATGATTGCCCCGATGATAAACCGTGACTTGATGGCCGGCCGCCATCAACCGGCGGCATAATTCCGGCCCCGTAAATCGTGTTCCGCCAATGATCAAAACGCGCATGGTGACTCTCTCCAAAAGGCCCGCCATTATCTGCTATCTCGCCAAATGAAAACAGATTTGGGCCGCGTGCTCATTCGGGTTAAACTCCGGTCCGGGAGGCAACCCTAATGGCCAAGGATTCGAGTACACCGAAGGATTCGAGCACGGCAACCAAAGACCCCATCAACGTCTGCCTGGTCGGCCAGAAATTCATGGGCCGCGCCCACAGCAACGCGTTTCTAAAAGCCCCGAAATTCTTCGACCTGCCCCTGCTCCCCGTCATGCACACTGCCGTCGCGCAGGATGAGGCGGCCCTCAAAATCTTCGCGGCCAAGTGGGGCTGGAAAAACACCAGCACCGATTGGAAATCGGCCTTCAACAACCCTGAGATCGGCCTGATCGACATCACATCCCAGAACCACATGCACCGCGATATGGCCATTGCCGCCATGGAAGCCGGCAAGCATGTCGCCTGCGAAAAGCCGCTCGCCGGCACGATCGACGATGCCCGCCAGATCCGCGATGCCGCCCGTAAATACAAGAAATCCAAGACTTTCGTCTGGTGGAGCTACCGCCGCACTCCTGCCGTCGCCCTGGCCTATCAGCTTGCCCGCGCCGGAAAAATCGGCCGCATCTATCATATTCGCGGCTACTACCTCCAGGATTGGGCCGGTCCTAATGTCCCCCTCATCTGGCGTTTCGACAAGCAAATTGCCGGCAGCGGCAGCCACGGCGACCTGGGCGCCCACATCATCGACATGGCCCGCTTCATCGCCGGCGAGGAAATCATCGAGATCAATGGCGCCATCGCCGAAACCTTCATCAAAGAACGCGAAATCCCCAGCCTCGGTTCCGCCGGTGGCATCGCCGGTGGCGCTAAAGGCGGCAAGGGAAACATGGGCAGGGTCGAAGTCGATGACGCCCCGCTCTTCCTCTGCCGATTCCCCGGCGGCGCCGTCGGAACCTTCGAGGCCACCCGGTTCCCGACCGGCTATCCAACCAAAAGCTGCCTCCAAAGCCAAGGCGAAAAAGGCGCCATCAGCTTCAACTTCGAGGACATGAACCACCTGTCGTTCTACGACAACACCGCCGACGCCAAAACCAAAGGCTGGGCCAAGATCATGGTGACCCACGCCCCCGACCACCCCTACGCCCACGCCTGGTGGCCCGATGCCCACATCATTGGTTACGAGCACACTTTCATTAACCAAGTCGCCGATATCATGATGGCGCTGGGGGGCAAGCAACCGACCGTTCCGCTGGCGGATTTTGAGGATTCCTACAAAACCCAGCAGGTGCTGGAGGCCGTCATGCTCAGCGCGGCCCAAAAACGTCCCGTGAAAATCGCCGAAGTCGGATGAGTTCGATCGATAAAACGATTCACCATTTATTGTCCGGCACTTATCATCTCATCAATGACTTGGGCATCTCTTTGCGAATTGAGCGAACTGACCGAGCGCGCGGGGAAATACGTGGAAATTGATGGCTTTCGCCTGGCCATCTTTCTTTACGAAGGCCGCGTCTTTGTCCTGGACAACACCTGTCCGCATGCCGGAGGCAGCCTCTGGGAGGGCGATCTCGACAATCAATGCGTTTCCTGCCCCTGGCATGCCTGGACGTTCAGCCTGGAGACCGGCCAATTGCGGGACGCTCCCGGCGTCGCCGTCACCACCTACAAAACGCGACTTCTCGCGCGCGAGGGACACCCCACGCTCGTCCAGGCCGAATTGCCGATCTATTGATGGGAATCAGAAGCCGGCGCCGCTTCATGCTCGCGCGGCAGCGACCGGCGCAACCCGCGAATGTCCTGAAGCAATTCTTTTCGCAGAACGTACCGCGCGATGGTTGCCGCCCCGAACGCGAGGACGAACACCTCCATCGCACGCGGACGGTCCAGCCGCCACACTACCCAAGCGGCCGCGACAAAGCACACGCCCCACTCCACCGCCGAGATGATCACAAAATCCAGCCATGGATGCGGGCGGATCAGAAATTCCCGTTGCGTGCGCACATACCGCGCATAAAACAGCGCTGTGGCGATCAGGGCCACCGGATAAGAAAGCGTCGCGGCTTTAACGGCGCCGGCGCCCCCGTGAAGCACAATGCCATACGCGCACAGCGCCGCCAGCCAGCTGGCTCCCACCGCGATCAGGAATTTCACCGCCGGGGAAGCGTGCGGAAACGTGAAATCATACAACCGGCTGAGATGCTCCAGATACCGGAACTGCTGCTTGAGCGACAGCTTGGATTCTCCCTTGAGACGAGTCGCGAAATGAATCGGAATTTCAGTTACCGCGCGCACCCGGCATTTGCACATCAGCTCCAGAGCGATCTTATATCCCAGCGGCGTCAGTTGCCGGGCATTCTGATACGTCTCGCGCCGCAGCGCGAAAACCCCCGCCATTGGATCGGTCGACTTGCCGGCAAACGGCCTCGCCAGCCACGTGGCCACCTTCGAGTTCAATTTCCGGAACGTCCCCCATTCCGTCTCTGTGCTGCCTCCGGGCATATATCGCGAGCCGATGACAAAATCCGCCTCGCCTCTCCGCAGCGGCTCGATCAGCCTGGGCAAACTTTCCGGCGGATGCTGAAGGTCGGCATCCATGACGCACAGGTAATTGCCCCGCGCCGCCGCCATCCCATGCAACACCGCCCCGCTGAGCCCATTTTTAGGCTCCGTCCTCACCAGCAATTTCAACGGATAACTCTTGGCCAGTTCCGCGCAAACCGTCGGCGTCGCATCCTTGCTATTGTCATCAACGATCAAAATTTCAGCCGCGACGCCGAGCATCGCTGCCGCGACGCGCGGCACCAGCACCGGAATATTTTCCGCCTCATTGATCGTCGGAACGATGATCGACACCTCGGGCGCTGCGCCCGATTCAACGTCGCCCGAATTGATTTCCGAAGCAGGGCCCATAAATCCGCGATTTGCGATTGAAACGGGGCTCTCTCCACGTTCAATCGCAAATCAAAAATTAAAAAAATCGCAAATTCCTTTACTCGCCTCTCGCCTTGCGCTCTGCCTCATTGCGAATCTGCTCGATCCGCTCCTGCATGCGCCCCCACCACGAGAGCTTCCGATCTGATTTGTCGGCATCCTGCTTCTTCTGCTTGACCTGCCGCGTCGGTTTGGCGTCGATAATGACTTTATTTCCCTTTTCCGCCTCTTCCTTGGCCTTGATATGGGCCCGAATCCGCTTGCTCTCATAAATCCCCAGCAGGGAGCTGGTCAGGATGTAGATGTTCAACCCGCTGGGGGCCGGATAGAA
>CAZCKE010000337.1:0-4950 GCA_964499005.1 uncultured Tepidisphaeraceae bacterium | reverse complement strand
TATTTGTATCCAACGGATATCGCCGTTGCTCATATCGTTCGATCAAACCTTCCAATACCTCAAGATAACATTCCTCCCCCTGATCCAGTTTCCCCTCCTGCAATGCCAGCCGATGAACGATTTTTGTCGCGCGGCTGCATTCCGCACCACTACGGATCGGCCGCAACGCAAACTCGCCCATGAGATCGAGGTACGATCCCGGCAGAGACGCGACGGTCCCGGGAATTTGCTTCTTTCTCTTTTTCATAGCTCCTCTTTCCATCGCTGATGCCCTCGATCGTATTCCTTGTGCGTCATCACTCGCAGTACGTAAACCTTGCTCTTGGCGTAACTGACGAAAGCCACCAGTCGGAATTTGTTGCCGCCGATATCAAACACGCACACGGCCTGACCGCTTGCAACTTTCGCCAAATCAGTTTGCCCAAATGTGGCGCGGACATCCGCAAAACTCCGCCACGTCGCCCGCGATGTCAGCTTGTGCCATTCCCTCAACGGATCGGCGGCGACGGGCCATCGCTCGGAGAATTCCCGCAAAACGCGCCACGTGATAATCCGCACGTGTTCCAATTTTAGGAACACACCGCCACGAGTCAAGCCAGCGGAAAGCCTCGCCGCCTCATCCCCGCTCACCGATGCACGTGATTCCGAATGTGATGAATGCAATACCCCGGCGTCCCCTTGCACTGCGGGCAATACCGAAACTCCATCTTCGGATCGCTCCGGTCCGTCACCCCGCACTCGGCGCAAACATGCATGAATTTCTCCCCTTCCTGCTGCTTCTTCGCTTGCTCGATCTGGCCCTTGAATTTTCGCCGCGCGGTAAACAGCCGCTGCCGGATATCCCCGTGAAAAAACAGCAGAAAATTCGTAACCCCCGCCGCCACTTGGGCCTTGGTTCCCCAGCCTCCGATGAGAAATGATCCCAGATAAATCAGCCACACCGCCAGCGCCAACCACTTCGCCTTGCATGGCAAGATGAAGAAAATGTAGATCGTGTATTCCGGATACAACCATGCAAACGCCAGAAAAACCGATTCCAAAATATACCCGTTGGTGACCACCGCGTGCGGCACCAGCGCCGTCAGCACCGTCATCAAATACCCCACCAGCAGGTACAGGTTGTAACGAAACGTCCCCCACTCATGCTCCAGCGCCGTCCCCATCATGAAATAGAAATATAAAATAAAAATCACCAGCGCCGGTATGCTTCCCGGCGGCATCAGCGCCATCGTGAACAGCCGCCACCACTCCCCCGCCAGCAGCAGATCATGATCGAGTGCCAGCTTGCCCACAAAATCCTGCCTCGCCAGGCTCGCAAAAAATGTAAACCCCCACAACGTGACCAGGTACAACGTCAGATTTGGAATCGCAAACTGACCAAACCTCCGCTCCAGCCGATTGAGAAATCTCATGGTCTGGCCTGCTCCCCGGCCAGTGCCGCATTCAACGCCTCCAGAATCACCTCCGCATGCCGCTCCGTCGCCCCTCGCTGCCTCACCACCACTTCCCGCGCCCGCGACCCCATCTCTTTCGCCGCCGCCTTGTCCGACAAATAACGCTCCACGCTCTTTTCCAATTCCCCCGCATCCTTTACCACATCCATTGCCTTCCCCTCGACAAACCTTTCCATCGCATCCGCAAAATTCGTCGTATATGGGCCCACAATGACAGGCTTGCCCAGCGCCGCCGGCTCGATCATGTCGCTCCCATGCTGCTTGTCCCCCAGATCCACCAGGCTCCTCCCGCAAAACACCACGTCCGCGAGCGCATAAAATTTCCGCAACTCTCCCATCGTATCCCCCAATACCACGCGAGAAGGCGTCGTCGCCAAATTCTTGGTCGTCTCGGAGCGCCTCACCAATTCCAATCCCCTCGCCTTGATCATCTCCGCCACTTCATTAAACCGCTCCGGCTTCCTCGGCACGATCACGAGTTGCAAATTCGCAAATTTCCCGACCAGCCGCCGGTATACCCCCAGAATCATCTCCTCCTCCCCCGGCCCGCTCGATCCGCAGACCCAGATCGGCCTCTCCCCTGGCCGCAACCCCACCGCCGCCGCCAATTCCTCCTGCCCCTCCATCCGATCCGCCACGTGCGCCGTGTCAAATTTCATTGTCCCCGTCAGGCTCACCCGCGACTGTGCCACCCCCAGTTCCACAAATCGCTTTGCATACGTCTCATCCTGCGCGCAGACCCGATGCAACCGCCGAAACATCGCCCCGATCAGCACCCGCGCCATCCGATATTTCCGATAGCTCGCCGCCGTGATCCGTCCATTGATCAAAATCACCGCAATCCCCCGATCCGCGCATCGCCGGATAAAATTCGGCCACACCTCCAATTCCAGCAACACCACCACCTTCGGCTTCAGCGCCCCCAACAACCGATCCACCGCCGGCGAAAAATCCAGCGGATACCGCGCCAGCGTCACATCCTCCGCCGATCCGTACAACTCCATCGCCCGCGCAAATCCTGTCTCTGTCGTCACCGAAACAACAAAGTGCAATCCCTTCCGTTTCTCCCTCAGCAAATCCACCAGCGCCCGCGCCGCATTGATCTCCCCCAGGCTCACCGCATGAATCATGATTGCCGGCTTCGACAGATCCCGCCCCGCCACCTTCCCCATCCGCTGCGAAAACGCGCGCAGCACCTTCTTCCGCGCCGACGGCTTGACCAACCAAAACGGCGACGCCAGCCCCACGCCGATCCCATACGCAATGTCGTACCGATTGATCATTCCGAATTCCCCCTCTCCCTGGTACTCCGGCCTGCCGTGAGCCAAGCCGAACAGAGAGAGGCAGGGTGAGGGGCCGTATTTTGTTTTCCAAATGCTTCGCTCACCGATAAAGCCCATGCTCCGCAATGTACCGCACAACTTTCTGTGGCGTCAGACCCTCGATGCTCCGTCCCTCCTTGACCCTCTTTCGAATCTCACTCGCACTGATCTCCATTTGCGAAATTGTTACCACTCGATTCCGCAGTTCCCGAAATTCCTCCGGCAGCGCCTCCCAATCGATCGTCCACCCCGGCCGCGCCATCACATAAAACTCCGCCTCCAAAAGCAGCGATCTCGACTGATGCCACGTCGGCAGCCCGTTGACCATATCCGCCCCAATGAGCCATCGCACCGGATCGCATACCGCCTTTTTCAATTCCCTTACCGTCTGAATCGTAAAGCTCGGCCCCATCCGCCGCGTCTCCCGATCGTCCACCTCAAACCCCGTCATTCCCTCCACGGCCAGTCGGCACATCGCCAGCCGGTCGCTTGCGTCTGCCATATCCGCCTGCTTCTGTTTGTGCGGAGCCAGCCCCGTCGGCACGAGTACCACCGTTTTAATCCCCAATTCATCCGCCGCCCTCCGCGCGCAACGTAGATGCGCCTCATGCACCGGATTGAAGCTTCCCCCCAGCCAGATTTTGTCACTTACCGTCAGCCTCATTTTTTGTCAGAATTGACAGGTGAGAATAGCCTTTCGGCCAAATATTGACCAATCGTCTCCTAGGACCCCCTGAGCGGACATTTTATACATGTCCACCTGGGCTCGCTGATATCGACCGCAAGGAATAGATCGTTACACAAGACCGTTAAAAGAGTTACGTCACGAACCAAATGCATAAACGGAACGTAAAACTAAGAAGACTTAGCCGGACGTAAGATTTTGTGTAACCGTGTGAACGTGATTTGCATGATGGAAGATAGTGGGAAGTAACAGAGGGAGGCCGACTATGGCCACCGCAGTGTTGAATAGTCAGAAAACCCAGCGTCCGACGCCGATCCCCCGTGCGTTGCGGGAGCAGGTGTCCGTATTGCTGGATGAAAATTATGCATGTATGGACAGCCCGACGTTTCGTCGTAAACACGTCGAAACCGAGCTGTTTTCGGAAGATGCCGCTCCTCAGCTCCCCTTCATCGCCTGGTATCAACCCACTCGCGATGAAGTCGACGTGGGCGGCGGAAGCCCGCCCCAATTGATGAAGGCGCCGGAAGAACGCCTCATGTTCCTCCGCTTCAATTATTGCAAGCGCCGCTTGCTCGCTCTCCAGAAGCTCATCCGCAAAGACGGCCTCACCCGCCGCCGCGCCGATGAATTCATGGAATGGCATCGCAAGTTCGAGCACTTCCGCGAATATCTCGTCCGCACCAACCTCGCGCTGGTGCTGGCGATGGCCAAGCGCACCCGCCTGACCGACCTCGATTTCGCCGAAGTCGTCAGTGAAGGCAACATGGCCCTGCTCCGCGCCGTCGACAAATTCTCCATCGATCGAGGCTTCAAGTTTTCCACCTACGCCTGCCGCGCGATTCTCAAGGCCTTCAGCCGCACCGCGATGAAGTCCTCCAAGCATCGCACGCGCTTTCCGGTCGAGTTTGAGCCCGACATGGAAAAGAGCGATTGGGTCGACCGCCGCCGCGATCAGATCGAAGACGACTGCATCGACGAGCTCAAGGCGATTGTCGATCGCAATCTGGCCGATCTTTCCTCGGTCGAGCAGACCGTCATCCGCCGCCGCTTCAATTGGGAACAGGCCCAGGATTCCTCCCTGACCCTCGAGGAAGTCGGCAAGATCATCGGCGTCACCAAGGAACGCGTCCGCCAGATCCAAAACAAGGCCCTGGCCAAAATCCGCACGGTCATGGAAGACGGCGTCCTCCGAGCCCACCCGCGCCCCGAAACGCCCGAAACCGCAGTCGACGTTCCCCCCACACTGCCCGTCGCCGGATAACTCAAAATTCCTTCATGGAAAGCTCAACGGCGAGCCGAGTGGCTCGCCGTTTTTTTGTGCCCACAAATTGCTCAACGCTGCCGCGCCTCACATTTTCCCTGACCAGAAAACTTCGTAGATCCCCCAGGGGCAACTTCAACCGCCGCGACATTTCTTGCGCAGGACGGTTGAGGGGAAGCCAAAAGGGAGTGGAGGAGGTGCGGCAGAGGCGAGAGAAAAAGCTTGGGG
>CAZCKE010000336.1:0-4971 GCA_964499005.1 uncultured Tepidisphaeraceae bacterium | reverse complement strand
CCCGGTTGTCCGATCTCACCTGCACGGCTTTGCAACTGGCCAACTTTTGGCAGGACGTTCGCCGGGACATTCGCGATCGCGATCGCATTTATATCCCGCGCGATTCGATGGCGCGATTTAGCATCAGCGAAGATCAAATCCGCCAAGGTCAATGTGATGATAATTATCGCCACCTGATGCGATTCGAGGTGGACCGCACCGCCGGGATGTTCGAGCAGGGCGCGGCGTTGCTGCCGCTGCTTCGGCCCGCGGTTCGCATGCAGGTTTCATTGTTCGGCAAAGGGGGGCGGGCAGTTCTCGCAGCCATTCGCCGGCAGAATTACGACACGCTTTCCCGACGGCCGGCTTTATCCCGATGGCAAAAGGGGAGCCTGATCGTCTCGACGATGGCGGCGTTTGGCGGGCGCATTCTGGCCGGATCGACACGCGAGCCCGCGCCGGCCGTCAGCGGGGGGCATCCATGAACCTCGCCACGACCTCGGTCCGGTGGGGGGCCACGGATTTGCACAAATCTCGCGAATATTGCGCGCAACTCACCAAGTCCGAGGCCCGCAATTTTTATTACGGATTAAAGCTGCTCCCTGAGGCCAAGCGAGCCGCGATGTTCGCGCTGTATGCCTACATGCGCCTGGTCGATGACATCGCGGATGACGAGGACGGCCGCCGGCCCAACGATCGTGCTGAGGCGCTCGACGCCTGGGACCAAGCCACGCGCGCGGTCATTGCCGGGCAGTCGCCGGGAGATCATCATCCGCTTTGGCCGGCGTTCGCGGAGATGGTGGAGCGGTATTCGGTTCCGCCGCGCGTCTTCCATGAAGTCATTGCCGGGCAGCGGCAGGATCTGGTCAACCAGCCGTTTGAAACATTCGAGCAGCTTCGCGAATATTGCTATCGAGTGGCGGGTGTGGTGGGTATTGCCAGCATTTACATCTGGGGCTTCGAGGGGGGCGAGCAGACCGAGGCCCTGGCCATCGACCGCGGCGTCGCATTTCAGCTCACCAATATCCTGCGTGATCTGCGGGAAGACTCTGCCCGCGGCCGCACGTATCTGCCTGGTCAGGAGCTCCGGGCCGCCGGCATTACTCCCGATGAGCTTCGCGACACCCCCAATCATCAGGCATTTGTCCCATTCATGCGCCAGCAGATCGCCCGGGCGCAATCGTTCTACGAATCCTCGGCACCGCTGGATGCCCGTATCGATGCCGATAGCCGCCCGACCCTGACCGCCATGACCCAGATCTATCACGGATTGCTGGAAAAAATGTCGCTCGATCCGCAGCGCGTGCTTCACCAGCGCATCTCGCTTTCCACGCTCGCCAAAGTGCGTATCGCCTGGAGAGCCGCCCGCGCGAGGTAGCCGATGCCGCCGGGCACATCTTCTCCCAAACGTGTCATTGTCGTTGGTGGCGGGCTGGCCGGAATGGCCGCCGCCGTTGCCCTCGAATCGACCGGGGTTGCGGTCACCCTCGTCGAAGCTCGAAAATCCCTCGGCGGAAGAGCCGGTTCTTTTGAAGATCCACAGACCGGTGAAACCCTCGACAATTGCCAGCACGTGCTGCTGGGCTGCTGCACCAACCTGATCGATTTCTATCGCCGCACCGGCGCTCTGCGCCATATTCATTGGGAAAATTCCATCCGCTTCCTTGATGATCGCGGCTGTTGGCATCGTCTCTGGGGCATGCGCGGCTTGCCGGCGCCGCTGCATCTGGCGGCGGCGGGGGGACTCTTCTCGGCGCTGACTCTCCGCCAGAGGATCGCTCTTGCCCGCGCGATGCTTGCCATGCTGCGCTTGGGGCGGGCAGGCCGCGGCGAGTTAGTCGATGTGCCGTTCGGCCAATGGCTCAAAGATCACAAGCAGCCCGATGATCTCATCGATACCTTTTACAACATCGTCCTGGTCAGCGCGTTAAACGAGGATTGCCGCCGCGCCAGCGCTGCGTATGCGATTCAGGTTTTTCAGGAAAGCCTCCTTGCCCATTGCGCCGCATATCGCGTCGGCACGCCGGGCTGTCCGCTGTCTGATCTCTATGGTGAGCTTCCCTGCAAGGATGTCCGCCTGGGTGTTCGCATGACGGGGTTGCGATTTTCCGGCTCCGCCGTCACCGGCATCGAGTTGGGCGATCAAGCACTCGACGGCGATGCGGTCATTCTTGCCGTGAATTATCCGGCGATGGAAAAGTGGATTCCGCTCGAGCTGGCACGCACGGATGCCCGCTTTGCCGGATTGGATCGCCTTGAAAGCGTCCCGATTCTCGGCGCTCACCTTTGGTTCGACCGCCCGATCATGACCGAACCTCATGCCGCCTTGATGTCCGGCCCCCTCCAATGGCTCTTCCGTAAGCCTGATAGCGACGGCCGTGCCGTTCACGGCGTCATCAGTGCTGCTCGCGATTGGCTCAATCGCCCCAAAGAAGAATCCCTCGAAATCTTCACCAACCAAATCCGCTCCAAGATTGCTGCCGCCCGCGACGCCAAACTAAAGCGCGGCGTCATCGTCATCGAGAAACGCGCCACCTTCTCCCCCCTCCCCGGCTCCGATCTGCTCCGCCCCTCCCAATCTCCACCCTCGGCCGGCATCGCCAATCTTTATCTCGCCGGCGATTACACCCGCACCTCCTGGCCCGCCACCATGGAAGGCGCCGTCCGCAGCGGTTACCTCGCCGCTGAGGCCGTCCTCTCCCAACCCGGGAAATTCCTCCAGCCCGATCTGCCGCTCCAATGGCCCGCGCGATGGTTGGGCCGTCACTAATATCCGCACAGAAATCCTTATCAGGCTTCGGTTTGCGAAATTCGCTCCAAGGTCGAGTCAGATCGCGTATACTCATTTGCAATGACGCGCGTATACGAAGAGATCGTCGATTTCATTGCCGGGGGGTCGACCACTGACAGTGTCGCCCAATGGGTCCCCTCGCAGCAAGCACGCGATCGCGTGGCCGAATTGCTCGAGGGTGAAAAGCACGGCAGATTGTCTTCCGAAGAACGTGGCGAATTGAATCATTATCTGGAACTTGAACACCTGATGCGCCTTGCCAAAGCTCGGGCGCGTCAACGTCGCGGCGATGAGTAGTTATGTCTCAGCAAACCTTCGGCGACTTGTTGCAGAGCGCGCCTTGGATCTGTGTGAATACTGTCTGCTCCACGAGCAGGATACCTTCCTCGGCTGTCAGGTTGAGCACATCATCAGTGAAAAGCACGGAGGTCAGACGGTCGAGAGCAATCTTGCTTTGGCATGCGTGTTTTGCAATCGATTCAAAGGGAGCGATATCGCAACCATCTCGCAAGACACTGGTGGTCTGTGCAGATTATTCAATCCCCGTATAGACCGCTGGGCCGAGCATTTTTCAACTCGATGAGGCGCGCATCGTGGGCCTGAACGACATCGGTCGAAGCACGTCAACCCTTCTCGGCTTCAATAGTCCCGATCGAATTCTCGAACGAGAGGCCCTCATCGCGGTCGGGCGATACCCGTCCGTCTCGGCGAGCCAATTGATGAAAACTCGCTGATTACGGAGATACGCTTAGTTGATTGGTTTTCGGATTTATTTACTTCGCCAACTCCGCCTCAATCGCCGAGACCATTTCCGGCGATTCCGGCTTCACCGGCGAACGAAACCGCGCTACGAGTTTTCCATCCCGCGAAATCAGGAACTTCTCAAAGTTCCATTTCACGTCCCCTTTGTCCGGCGCTTCGGTGGTCAATAGCTTGTATAGCGGGGCTTGGTTCTCCCCCTTCACGTCGATCTTGGAGAACATGTCAAACTTCACCCCATAGTGCGACATGCAGAATTCGCTGATGTCCGTGTCCGAGCCCGGCTCCTGATGCCCGAAATCGTTGCACGGAAATCCCAGGATCGCCAATCCCTTGTCCGCGTACTTCTCGTGAAGTTGCTCGAGTCCCGCGTATTGCGGCGTGAACCAGCACTTGCTGGCGGTGTTGACCATCAAGCCGACCTTCCCCTTTTATTGGCCCAGGTCGACCTATTTCCCCTCCAGCGCTTTCATCGTGAAGGATAGGTAGGGTGACACGGATTGGTCCTCGCGAGTGGTGGGCAAAGCGGAAGTGCGTGACGCGATGCAGAAAATCGTCCCGCCGACGAGCAACGCTGCTGCTGCCGCCCAAATATGTTTTTTCATAAAACTCCTCCCGATCAATAAAGGGCCACTCATTATAGCTCCGCCGCCCGTCTCTTGTGAAATAGCTCCAATCTCCATCGCAGGATCGGGCGTAATACCATGATGGTCGCGAAGTAGACACACGCCGTCCCCAGCGCCATGACCAGCCCCAGGCTCTTGAGCCCCGCGTGTTCCGCGAGCAGCCAGAAAACCCCGAAGCTGCTCGACGTAATGAAGCCGCAAAGCAAAAGGGCCCGGTCGCTGACGTCCCACCTTGTCCAAACCCGGCGCGGGTCGCTTCGGGCTTCCAGGTATCGGTGCACCATGAAGACCCCATATTCATGACCCGCCCCGATTAGGATCGGCAGCCCAAAAAAATTCGCGAAATTCCAGTCCGTCCCCAGCCATCCCATCAGTCCCACCAGCATCGGCAACCCCAATGCCAGCACGCTGATTGCCGCGATCGTCGGCAGCAATTTCCGAAAATCGAGGAGCACCAGCACAAAAATCAGCGCCAGGGCATAGATGGTCGCCTCATAAAATGCCCGGTGAATCGACATCGTTGTGTGATACACGTTGGACGCGATCCCCGTCACCGTCACGCCCGGAGTCGTCACCGCCTTTTCCACAGCCGTCGTGAATTCGACAAGATGATGCTGCTCCCACAGATTATTTTTTGGATAAATGTACAGGGCGTAGTACCCATCCTCGCTCATCAGATGGCTCCGGAGTTCCACCGGCACCATTTTTATGTCCAGCGGCCCGGGATGAAATTGGCCGAGCAAATCGCGCAACTCCCTCGCGAATACTTCCTGCCATGTCGAGAGCCGCTCTGCGACATCCTTCGGCGATTTCGCA
>CAZCKE010000335.1:2862-4992 GCA_964499005.1 uncultured Tepidisphaeraceae bacterium | reverse complement strand
GGGCCGCGGTGGGGGATGTCGCGGTGCTTCGCCTGCTGCTTGCGCTGGATGTCGGGCCAAACCTGGTCGCGCGAAGCGAACACGCCGCTCAGCACGCCGAGCTTCTTCGAGAAGTCGCTCGAGAGCGCGACGAGGGCGCCGCTGTTGCCCCGCACGATCGGCCGCTCGCATTTGTCGAGGAACGCGAGCTCGCCGGGCGACAGCTCGTCGGCGAAGACCTGGATGCCGAGCTGCATCGCCTTTTTTTTCTTCCTCGCCTTCGACCACAGCTCGATGCGCGGCTTGTGCAGCGACCCGAGGCAGCGGTTGGGCGTGAACACCATGCCGCCGAGGAGCTTGTTCTTCGGGTAGCGCTTTTTCCAGGCCGGGAAATGCTCGAGCGGCGTGTAGGTCCAGGCGGTCGCCGCCTCGACGGGATCGACGGCGCCGGTCGTGGGCGGCAATTGAACAACACCGTCGAAATTGATGCACTCGAGCGCCTGCTCGACGTGCAATTTGCGCGGCTTCCCGGTGGACGCTTCAATCCGATTGAAATCAAAGACTCGAAATGTGGTGTCGCTGGGGGTTTGGACTTCCGCGGCCAGAATTCCCGCGCCCAGGGCGTGGATCGTCCCGCTGGGAAGATAGAACGATTGCCCCACCTCCACCGGAATCGATTCGATCAGCTCTTCGACGCTGCCGTCAGTGATTGCCTTCCCAAAGGACTCGCGGGTCACGCCCGGCTTGAGCCCCTTGAGCAGACGCGAACCGGGATCGCGCTGGACCACGTACCACGCCTCGCTTTTGAGGTGCGCGCCGGGATGCTTGGCGGCATATGCCTGATCGGGATGGACCTGCACCGACAAATCCTGGGCGGCATCAAGAAATTTGATCAAAACGGGAAATTGCCGGTGCGGTCCGACCAGCCGCACGTGGCCATGCACGGTGGCGCCGAATTCTTCGATGAGCCGGTGGAGCGTGCGGCCGGCCAGGGGACCATTGGCCACCTGGCTGCTGATCCAATGTTTGGAATCCTCGACGACTCCCGGCGGAAAATCGTACAATTCCCAGGATTCACCGATCAGTTGTCCCTGAGGGAGCGGTTTTTCCAGCACGGTCTGGATTTTTCGCCCGCCCCATATCTTTTCCAGGAGCCGAGGCTTGAATTTCAGAGGGTAAAGCGGCATCGTCCCAGTATTGATAAGATAAACACGAGCAGCGGACAAGGAGGTTGCAGCATTGAGCGAAACCAACGGCCACATCAAACACTTCGTCCTCGACACCAACGTTCTTCTTCACAACCCCAACGCGATTTTCATGTTCGCGGACAATGAGGTGATCATCCCCTTCGACGTCATCGAAGAGCTGGATAAATTCAAGACCAATACCGACGATCTGGGCCGCAACGCGCGTACCGTCATCCGATATCTCGATTCGCTCCGCATGAAAGGCAACCTCGCCGAGGGTGTCGCCCTGGACCACAGCGCCGGACGAGTGCGGATCATTCTCGAGCAAGATCAGCAGCTTTGCCCCGGCCTGACCGGCAACACGCCCGACAACCGTATCATCTGCTGCGCGTTCTCTCTTCAGCAATCGGGCAAGCACGTTGTCTTCATCACCAAGGACATCAACGCCCGAATCAAGGGCGACGCCCTGGGACTCACCACCGAAGACTTCGAAGCCCAGAAAGTCGATTTTGAAAAGCTGTACACCGGCTGGCGAGAAATGACCGTGGCCGGGGATTTGATCGACCAACTCTTCGCCTCCAAGCAGGTGCGAGTCGAAGCGGATGGGCTTTATGTCAATGAATTTGTGCTGCTTAAGGACGAGAAGCAGGCCAATCACACTGCCATCGGACGTGTGCGGCCCGATGGCGCCATCGCGCCTGTTCGTGCCCGCCGAGGGCCTGTCTTTGGCATCATGCCCCGAAACCTCCAGCAGACGCTGGCGTTCGACCTGTTGCTCGATGATTCGGTCAAGCTGGTGTCGCTGATCGGCTCGGCAGGCACGGGAAAAACCCTGCTGGCCCTGGCCGCCGGTCTGACTAAAACGCTGAACGAAGAGGTCTACCAGAAACTGCTTTGCGCTCGCCCCATCATGCCCCTGGGCCGGCACAGCGCGTACAGCTCTGCCCCCAGCAGCGCTGCAAGT
>CAZCKE010000335.1:0-2852 GCA_964499005.1 uncultured Tepidisphaeraceae bacterium | reverse complement strand
CCTCAGCAGACCGGTGAGCGACGTTGGCATGCACCGCGACATCGGATATCTGCCCGGCGACAAAGACCAGAAGCTCACCGCCTGGATGCAGCCGACTTTCGACAATATTTCCTATCTGCTTTCCAATCGTCTGACCAGCGAAGGCGGCCAGCACGCCCAGCACGCATCCCACGGATCGCTCTCCTCCGTCGAGCAGCGAATGCAGCAGCTCCTCGATAGCGGACAGGTCGTTCTGGAACCGCTGACGTACATTCGCGGGCGAAGCATTCCGCATCAGTTCATGATCGTTGACGAGACGCAAAACCTGACGCCCCATGAGGTAAAAACGATTGCCAGCCGCGTGGGGGATGGGACCAAGCTCGTTCTTACCGGCGATGCGACCCAGATTGATAACCCTTACCTCGACAGCAGCAGCAACGGGTTGTCGTATCTCGTCGAGCGATTAAAGGGCAAGTCGATTGTTGGACATATCACGCTGGAAAAGAGCGAACGGTCGGAATTGGCGAGCCTCGTGACGGCGGAATTGTGAGTCGCTTCTCCCCCGTGGCATCGGTTTCCAGAGGAGGTGTGCGATGTTGCAGAATTATTCTTTTGCCTTCCTGCCGATCCGCGCCATGAACTCCTTCTCGCTCAAAACCGCGACCCCCAGCGACTTGGCCTTATCCAGTTTGCTTCCCGCACCCGCCCCGGCCACCACAAAACTCGTCTTCTTACTGACGCTCCCGCTGGCGCGGCCGCCCAATTCGGCGATGAGCTGTTCGATTTCCTCCCGTTTGAAATGCTCCAGGGAGCCGGTAACAACGACCGTCTGCCCGGCCAGCGGCTGATTCTCACCCGCTGCCGGTTTTTCCATGCGCGGATCGATTCCGACCTTTTTCAATTCCGCGATCGCCCCGCGACCCGAGGGCCCGTGGAAAAAATCGTACACGCTTTGCGCGATCACATCGCCAATCTCATGAACCGATGATAACTGCTCCGCCGACGCGTCTGAGAGAGCATCAAGCGAGCCAAAATGTTGTGCCAGCACCAGCGCGACGCGATTGCCCACATGACGAATCCCCAGACCTGCGAGCAACCGGTCCAATCCCCGCGATTTGCTTTCGGCGATCGCGTCGATCACGTTCTGGGCACTCTTGTCCGCCATTCGTTCCAGTTCGATGACCTGCTCCTTCTTGAGCCGAAACAGATCCGCGAATGTCTTGACCAGCCCCACGTCGATGAGTTGGTCGACCAGCGCTTCGCCGACATTTTCGATATCCATCTGACTGCGCCCGCAGAACCATTTGAGCCGCTCGCGGAACTGCGCGGGACACGCGGGATTGATGCAGCGGATGTAGGGGCCATCCGGGTCTTTTTCGACCGGTGTTTTGCAAGACGGACATTTCTTGGGCGGCTCAATCGGCGCGGCATTTTTGGGCCGTTTGCCGGGTACGCCCTGGCGCACGTACGGAATCACCTCCCCCGCCTTTTCGACAACGACCGTATCGCCGATGTGCAGGTCGAGCTTGCGAATCTGGTCGATATTATGAAGGCTCGCGTTGGAAACGGTCGTACCCGCCAGAAAAATCGGCTCCAACCGCGCCACCGGCGTGAGCGTGCCCCCCTTGCTCACCTGCTACTCCACCCCCCGCAGCGTCGTATGCATCTGCTCGGCCGCGTATTTGAACGCGATCACCCAGCGCGGCGCTTTGCTTGTGGCTCCCAGCCGGTCTCGTTGCGCGAACGAATCGACTTTCACGACCATCCCATCCGTCTGGTACGCCAACTTCCCACGGATATCCGCGAACGCCTCGATTCCCTTGATTACGCCGTCGATATTTTTTGCCAATATCGTCTGCTCACTTACCGGCAATCGCAATTTCTTGAGTAAGGCAAGCCATTTCCAATAGCTGTCAAACTCCAGCGGCTGAACCTGCCCGAGTCCGTGAGCGACAAACCTCAGCCTCCGCGAGGCGGTGATTTTCGAATCGAGTTGCTTCAGCGCGCCAGTCGTGAGATTTCGGGGATTTTTGTACGTCTCCTCGCCGGCGGACTCCCGCTCCTTGTTGAGCTTCTGAAAAACATCGTTGGGCATGAAGATTTCGCCGCGCACTTCCAGAATATCCGGCACGTCACTTCCGCTGAGTCGAAGCGGCAACGTTTGAATCGTCTTGGCGTTGCTGGTGATGTCATCCCCCCGCCGCCCATCGCCGCGCGTGGCGGCCAGGACGAGTAGCCCCTTTTCATAGCGCACTGTCGCCGCCACGCCATCGACTTTGGGCTCCAGGACATAATGCACGTCCTGCCCATCCCCCAGCCCTTTATGGACGCGGGCGTCAAACGCGCGGACCTCTTCCTCATCGTACGTATTATCGATGCTCATCATCGGCACAACGTGTTCGACGGTGCGGAAGGCGTCGATCGGCTGCCCGCCCACGCGCTGCGACGGCGAATCGGGCGTCAACAATTCCGGGTGCGCCGTCTCCAACTCGATCAACTCGCGCATGAGCCGATCAAATTCCTGATCGCTGATTTTTGGCTTGGCCTCGACGTAATAGAGATGGTTGTGATGCTCGATCTCTTCGCGAAGCTTCTGAATTTGCCGCTGGATCGCGCTGGCCATGATAGGAATTGTAAGAGGGAGAAAGCGATTTCGGAACCGGATCAATCGGCATCGGGATATTGGGCCGTGACCGTTGCGGCCGTGCCACCGCGTACGGCAAAATCACCGACGACCGTCATTCGCCGCGGCTTCAACGTGGCGGCGAGAACAACCAGAATCCCCATCCCTGACAC
This sequence comes from uncultured Tepidisphaeraceae bacterium, assembly GCA_964499005.1. Taxonomy (GTDB): domain Bacteria; phylum Planctomycetota; class Phycisphaerae; order Tepidisphaerales; family Tepidisphaeraceae; genus CAZCKE01. The sequence goes on along the minus strand of CAZCKE010000335.1, from coordinate 77 downwards.
CCTCGACAAGAACCCTTTTATTCGCTAACGCAAAAAATAACAGTTTAGACCCTTCCATTTCCCCCCACAACAAACCG
>CAZCKE010000334.1:0-4996 GCA_964499005.1 uncultured Tepidisphaeraceae bacterium | reverse complement strand
AACTCAGCGCCTATAACGCCGGCAATAGCGTCGGCAATGGACAATTCAAGATCACCAACTCCGCCGGGATTTCCGCCACGATCGACTTAAGCCAGGGATCATTCAGTACGCTGGGCGACGCCATTAAAGCCATCAACAGCAAGGGAATCAGAGTCACGGCTTCGATCAACGCCAACGGCAATGGCCTGCTGATGACCGATTCCGCGGGCGGCACGGTCAAGTTGACCGTTACCGACCTCGCCGGGACCAGCGCGGCTAACCTCAATATTGCTGGCATTGCCACTGGCACCACGATCGATGGAGCATTGCAAAAGACGCTGACAGTCACCTCCAGCGACACGCTCACGACGCTTCAGAATAAACTCAATCAGCTTGGTTTCGGCGTCACGGCCAGTATTATCAATGATGGCTCGTCGACGTCGCCGTTTCGCCTCTCTCTGACGGCCGTCGATTCCGGCAAAGCCGGGCGCGTTCTGATCGATGGTGGAACCACCAATCTGAATTTCACGAATCTGGTCAATGCCCAGGATGCCGCGGTCTTCTTTGGCGGCGATGGCTCTTCACAGCCCTTGCTGGTGACTTCGAACAAAAATCAACTCACCAATGTCATCCGCGGCGTCACGGTCACCCTCGCCGGGGCCAGCAGCACTCCCGTCACGCTCAGCGTGACCAATGATCCCTCCAACGTCGAAACCCAACTCCAGAATTTTGTCACGGCCTTTAATTCACTGGTGGGCGGCATCGATACCGCCACCCAATTCAATACCACGACCAACCAAGGCGGGATTCTTCTGGGTGACGGGCTCACGCAGCAGATTGAGGGGTTACTGTACAGCACCCTGAATTCCGTCGTTCAAGGCGCCGGTCAATATCGCGACCTGGCCGATATCGGTATCACGATTAACGCCAACGGTAGTACCAGCGCTGCCACGATCAACTTTGACCAGAACAAGTTTGCTGCCGCTTTCGCCAACGACCCCAACGCCGTTCAGAACCTCTTCAGTCAGACCAGCACCGGTCTGGGCAACGTCATCTCCAAGGCCATGCAAAGCCTCACCGACCCGGTCAATGGCAGCATTACGCTGGAAACCAATTCCATTAACAGCCAGATTCAGACCTTCAACGATCGAATCAAGGAATTAAATGCTCTGCTGGCCGATAAGAAGCAGCAGTTGCAAAACGAGTTCAACAACATGGAAACCACCCTGGCCAAGCTTCAAAGCCAGCAACAACTCTTGAGTTCCTTAAGCGGCACGCTCTCCAGCTTGAAATCCTCTTCTTCGGGTTCGTCCAGTAGCTCTTCTTCCGGTTCTTCCTCTTCCGGATCCTCTTCTTCCGGTTCATCATCGTCGGGCTCTTCATCCTCCGGCTCGTCCTCTTCGTCCGGATAATTTCGGGGGTTTTGCCCCCTCGAAATGGCCTGGGCCGGTAAAACCCTCTCGTTTCAATGCCCAGCCCGGCTTCGGCCGATATTTTGTATGTTCCATAACAAACAATGAACCCCCAAGCGGCTCAGAATTATCTGCGAACCAAAGTGCTCACGGCTACACCGGAGCAACTACAGATGCTTCTGTTCGACGGAGCCATTCGTTTTGGCGAGCAGGCCAAAGCCGCCCTGGAGCAGAAGAATTTCGAGCAAACCTTCCTGTTGATCGGCCGCACCCAGAAGATCGTCAATCAACTCATCTACGCCCTCAAGCCCGACGTCTCTCCCGACCTCTGCAAAAAGCTTGCCTCACTCTACATGTACGCGTACCGCAAACTCGCGGAAGCCAGCATCGAGCACAGACTCGAATCGATCGACGAAGCGTTGAACGTCCTGAAATACCAGCGCCAGACCTGGTCCATGCTGATGGAGTCTTTGGCCAAGGGCAAGGCCGGCGCTGCCGCCCAGAAGCTTGATATCCCCTCCCCCAATGCGCGGATGGAAGCGTCCATCAGCATGCAAGGCTGATCAGGGATTTTATTCCCAGCGATAAAATCGTTTCGCGTTGGCGGTGGACAGCTCATCCAGTTGCGCAAGGGAGATTCCGCGCCCCATGGCCACCGCCGCCGCGGTGTGCATTACCAGCGCGGGCTCATTAATTTTCTGCTTTCGCATCGGCTCGGGGCTCAGATAAGGGGCATCGGTTTCGACCAGCAAACGATCCGCCGGCATCCTCGCCGAGACTCGCCGCAGTGCATCCGCGTTTTTGAACGTCACGACGCCCGTGAATCCCAATAAATAACCGGCATCGAGAATTTTTTGGGCTTCCTGCTCCGTGCCCGTAAAGCAGTGAAATAACGCTTCAATTGTCTTAAACGATTCGAGAATTCCCAGGCAACCATCCACCGCTTCCCGGCAGTGGATGATCACGGGCCGTTTCAGTTCCTGCGCCAACTGAAGTTGCGATTCAAAGAACTTTGCTTGCCTTTCCCGGGGCGCATGCTCGTAATGATAATCCAGCCCCATTTCCCCAAGTGCCACGACCCGCGGATTTTTGTGAAGCTCCCGCAGCAGCTCGACCTGATCGAATTCGACTTCATGGCAATAATTGGGATGCACTCCGATCGCACAGCGCAGATTCGGCCGGTCCTTTGCCAGCGACAAGGCAGCCACCCAATCCTCCGGCCCCGTTGCCACCGTCACAATCCCCTTGACTCCCGCCGCCCGGGCGCGCGCCAAAACTTCTTCCAACTGCTCAGCCAGCCGCGGATCGGTCAAATGACAATGCGTGTCAATCATTCGATGAACAAATGGCAGAAGACCGCGGGAAAAAACAAAATTAAAATGTCGCCTCAAACGCGTTCTCGGTGTGCCGAATCTGCGGCTCCCGCCCCGGCGGCCAGACAATCGCCACAACATCAAATCTCGCCGGGGGCTGTGGCGTTCCATATCGCGACAAGTAAAACTTTGCCGCCTTGGTCAACTGATGCCGCTTTACGTTATTCACCTGATCCTCAGGCGTCGGTTCGTCGCTCGCCCGCGTTTTTACCTCTGCGAATACAAGCGTCTTCCCATCGCGGGCGATGATGTCCACTTCTCCCACATCACAGCGGAAATTTCGAACGATGATCTTGTACCCCTTGTCGCGCAGGTGACGGGCCGCCCGATTTTCGCCCCGCTGCCCCAGCGCGTCGCGCGCCGGCTCACTCCCAAACCATTTGCTCAGCCAACCCGGCATGCCACGAAATTATGCCCGCCCCCGCGCCGGCTGCAACCGTATGTAATATCGAATTGACCCGACCCGATTCTTTCGGCTAGGTCGCCGAGGCCGCCAGTTCGGCCTTGTCCGCGCCCCCGGCCGCCTCTTCGCCCTCTTTCTTGCCCTTGCGCTTGTCGGTAAGCCGGGTCGCCTTGCCCACGCGGTTGCGCAGGTAAAAGAGCTTGGCCCGCCTGGATTCACCGCTGCGCTTCACCACCACGCGCGAGATGAACGGCGAATGGAGCGGGAAAATACGTTCCACGCCTTCATTGTTCACAATACGACGGACGGTGAAGGTCTCATTGATCCCCCCGCCCTTTTTCATGATCACGATGCCGGAAAAGACCTGGATGCGCTCTTTTTCGCCTTCGATGATTCGGGTCGCAACGTCGACGGTGTCGCCTACCTCGAACTGCGGGACTTCTTTTTTCAGATGCGGCGTTTCAACCGCGTCGATGATTTTGTTTCGCATGACTGACTCCGATCCGCCGCCCGATTCGATGGACGACACAGAAATACTTATTGCACGATCGCTTCAACTGTCTAAATCTCTTCGATTCTCGACCTTCTTATCGGCTCGAAGCTCCGGGTACCTCTGCAAATACGCCTGCCACAGGTCCGGCCTTCGCTCCTGCGTCCGCTGGAGCCGCTGCTGGAGCCGCCACTGGGCGATTGCCGCATGATTGCCGCTCAGCAGTACATCGGGCACGGCCCGGCCGCGAAACTCTCGCGGACGCGTGTACTGCGGATGCTCGATCAATCCATCCGCGAATGTTTCGTCGGCCGCGCCGTCTTCGGCGCCCAAGGCGCCCGGCAACAGCCTCACGACGGCATCCACCACCGTCATCGCTGGCAGTTCTCCGCCGCTCAGCACATAATCACCGATGCTCAATTCCATCGGGGTCAGGCCATCGACGATCCGTTGATCGAAGCCTTCGTAATGGCCCGCGATCAGCAGGAGCCGCTGCCGCCCGGCCAACTCTTCGGCCACGCGCTGATCGAACAAGCGTCCTTGCGGTGTCAGCAGGATCCGAAGCGGCGTGCGCGAATCCTCTCGCTCGACCGATTCGACGGCATCGAACAAGGTCTGGCACATCATCACCATGCCAGGCCCGCCGCCGAATGGTTTGTCGTCCACCGACTGATGCGAATCGGTGGCGAACTCACGTATGTTGGTCAGATGATATTCGACAAGCCCTTTCTCGGCAGCACGTTTCGGAATGCTGGTGCCGAGAAATCCAGCAAACATTTCCGGAAAGAGCGTGAGAATGTCAATCCGCATGACACCCCCCGCCATTGGCGCCCACTCCGATTCATCGGCTGGCGCTCAAATAAAAACGGCGGCGCCTAGGTGGCTGCCGCCTCTTCCTTCTTGGGTTCTTTCTTTTCAGCCGCCGGGACCGCTGCCGGCTTGGGCTTGCCCGGCTTGGGAAGGCGAAGCTGCTTGTGAGCCAGCCCGCTCTTCTTCAGGAGCGACGAAACCGTTTCCGACGGAATCGCTCCCACATCCAGCCAATGCTTGCACCGGTCCAGCTTGGCGACAAATTGCTTTGCCACGTCCTTGGCCCGCGGATCGTAAAATCCCAATTCCTCAATCACGCGCCCATCGCGCGGCGCGCGTGAATCGATCGCATTGAGTCGAAAGAACGACCGATTACTTCGGCCCATTCGCTTTAGTCTTAGCTTGACAGACATTTACAATCTCCAAACGCTGAATTTATCGCGAATTGGGGAGTATAGCAATCCCATCCTGATTCGCAATATGGGCAAGATTGCGATCCCGACCGTTGCTCAAATGCCATCGCCGCGAC
>CAZCKE010000333.1:0-5011 GCA_964499005.1 uncultured Tepidisphaeraceae bacterium | reverse complement strand
CCCCGCTTGGCGGGGCTACCTGAAGCCACGCCCTATGGGCGTGGAGCCTCACTCCCCAGCACACCCGATTCTCAAACGTCCCATTCTTCTTCGCATGCTCGACTAAAACCCCTTCCCGCGTAAACCCCAATTTCTCCAGCACTCTTCCCGACGCCGGGTTGCTCTCAAAATGCGTCGCAAAAATCCGATGCAATCTCAGTGGCGCATCAAATGCGTATCGCACTGCTTCCCGTGCGGCTTCGGTTGCATATTCCTTCCCCCAAAACTGATATCCGATCCAATATCCCAACTCCGCCCGTTCATGCTCCCGTTGAATATCCAGCGAAATCGCTCCGATCAGTCGAGCCGTCGCCGCCTCCGTGATTGCCCAATCCATTCCTTTTCCGGTCGCGGCCCGTATCGCGTGCGTTTCAATCCACCCCCGCGCCATTTCCACGGAATGCGGATGCGGCACCATCAACAGCGTCCCCGAAACTCGCGCATCTCCAACCAGCCGATCGACCGCCTCGGCATCTTCCAGCTCAAACGGCCGCAATATCAACCGTGTCGTCTTCAAATTCACGATACCCGCCATCGAAAATACCGCCGTCTCAAAAAATTGCTCCACGCTTCGGGCATCTCCCCAAATTCATTCAAGCAAATGCCAATTCCACATTCATCGTTTCTTTATTTCTTCGCCCTCGCCGACACCAGCGCATTCGCCAAAATCTGGCAACAAAAAACCCCCACCAAAAACAAATCCGTCACTTTCTCCAGCGCCCCATCCCCCCAGCCCTGGGCCTTTCCCTTCACGCTTAAATAATCCACCGCGACGATTGCCCCCGCAATCGCCGCCAATGCCGCCGAATACCCCGCCATCGTCCATCGCGGCCACCCCACGCTGCAATAAAATACGCTCATGATCGGAATGCTCATCACCGCCGCCAGCACCGCCGCGACCAATACCGGCTCGCTCCCACTTGCCCACCCCCAGATCCCCAATCCCGCCGCCGTCACCAGGCAAGCTCCAAACCAATTGCTCGCCACCGTCTGATCCCGCGACAGCGCATACCTCCCAAACCGATCCACCCGCAACATCAAATTGAACGCCGGCGCCGCGAGCCAGCTCAAATAAACAAACACGATATACGCCACCATCACCGGCAACACCAATGGCCTCACCGCCGGCATGTCCGTTTTCGCTCCGTTCAACAATTGATACCCCGCCCATCCCCCGATCACGATTCCCCACCTCACCCGCGGGCTCATCCGCGCCATGAACAAAAAATATTTCAGCATCACCCGGTAAATCGGGTTCCGCGCCTTCATCGCCTCCACGATCCCCGCCTTGGCCCACTTCAATTCCGGGTCCAGCCGCAGCGCCTCCCGAAAATGCTTCAACGCCGCCCGATGATCCCCGCTATGCAATAGCGCCCATCCCTGATTGGCGTGCGTCGTCGCATTCTCCGGATTTCGCGACAGCGCCCCGGCGATTGTTTCGTTCGCTTCGTCCCTCCTGCCCAGATGCACCAGCGCGACTCCCCGCGCATTGACGCAGCCCGCATTCTCCGGATCGATCTCCAGCCCCCGATTCGCCGCCGCCAGCGCTTCGTTCCAATTGTTTTGCTTCAACCGGATCGTCGCCAGAATCGCCAGATTTTGCGGGTTAAACGGGTCCAGCCCGATCGCCTGCTCAATTGCTCCCGCCGCCTCTTTCAGCCGCTCCCGTTCTTCAAAAATGTTTGCCAGCACCGCATACCCAAACGCCCAATCCGGCCGAAGCCCAATCGCCGTCTGCGCCTCGCTCGTTGCCTCCCCATACGCCTTGCGCTTCAGTAAACACAATCCGATCATCGCATGCGCCAGCGCATTGTTCGGCTCTTGAATCAACGCCGCGCGAAATTCCTGTTCGGCCTGTTCGTGCCTCCCCATGCTATAAAGTTGGCTCCCGCGCTCGTTGCTCATCTCAAATCTTTCAAATCTTTTCCCCCACCCACTCACATCTTCAAATACTTCAAAATATCGTCGTAGGCTCCCCCCTGATTCGAGTAGAGCGCATAATTCCGTGCCGTCGCAAACCATTCTCTCGTTGACGGCTTGATCGACCCCGCCGCCTTCGCCAAATCTTTTGTCGTCAGTGGCATCGGTTTCCCGACCTTCATCGCCTCCTTCAATTTCTCCTCCACCGCCAGATCCACCACGCCTTTCAAATCCGCTCCCGAAAATCCGTCGGCCCTCCTCGCCACATGCTCGTGATCAATCTCCGCCACGGGCTTCCCCTTCAAATGAATCCGCAAAATCGCCGCCCGCGCCTCCGTATCCGGCGGCGGCACAAACAGCACCCGGTCAAACCGCCCCGGCCTGCGAAATGCCGCATCCACATGCCACGGCGCGTTCGTTGCCGCCAGCGTCAGCACTCCCTCATTGCTCGACGCAATCCCATCCATCTCCGCCAGAAACTGGTTGATCATGTGCCGTCCCGCGCTGGCCCGCATATCCGCCCGGCTCGCCGCCAGCGCATCCACCTCATCGAAAAACAACACGCACGGCCGATTCCGCCTCGCCTGCTCAAAAATCGCATGCAGATTCCGCTCGCTCGATCCGATCCACATATCCAGCACGTCGTTGATCCCCACCGCCATGAAATGCGCCGAAATTTCTCCCGCCGTCGCACGCGCCAAATGCGTCTTCCCGCACCCCGGCGGGCCAAACATCAGCACTCCGCCCCCGATCGCCTTCCCATACGCCTTGTACAACTCCGGCTGCTTGATCGGATGAATCAATTTCATCCGAATCTCATCCTTCACCGCCTCCATCCCTCCCACATCCGCGAACGTAGTCGAAGGCTTCTCCACCTCCGCATCGTTCTTCCCCGCCCCCGGCTCCCGCGCTGCCCTCACTTTCCCATCCACCACTTCCCCCGACTCCTCATTTCCCTCGCTCGTTTCTCCCCCAATCCCCAGCCTCGCCGCGAACTCTCCATCCGCCGCCGCCGGATCGATCTCCACCCCTCTCTTGTACTGCCGCACCGCCCGCTCGACTTCCCCCGCCCTGACCAGCAATTTCGCATGCAGCACCAGCGCCCCGGCAGGGGGACTGCTCGCCTTCAGCAAATCCTCCACGATTACCAGCGCATGCGAATTTTTCCCCTGCAAATAAAACGCCGTCGCCAGCGCGATCTGCAACCCCCCATTCCCCGGCGACAGCCCCAGCGCTGCCTTATACTCCGCCTCCGCCTCGTCGTACCTCCCCAGCCCCACCAGCGCATCCGCCAGCGCCCGCCTCAACGGCAAATTATTCGGCGACACCTTCAACGCCTCCCTCAACCCCTTCACGGTCTCATCATCAAACGCCATAAAATTCTCGCCTCTCTTTTAAGCCCGCTAATTCTACCATTCACTTCCGCGAGTCACACGCCTCGTCGATTGCAGTCACAAGCCTCTCTGGCCACTCCAAAAATTTTGTCAAATTCTAAACTAAAATTTCCCATCCAAAATTTTCCTTCATCTCCAACGCCGTATAGAGAGGGCACCCATTCTCTGTAATCACCACCGGCATTTTCCTCGCTTGACGGTTGAGGAGAAGTCGGAAAGGGTGGAGGGGTTGCAGGGGAGGCGGGAAAATTGCTTGAGGCCTGATGGAGTTTTCCCGCCTCCCCTGCATTCGCATTTGAATTTCGTCTTAAAAATCCGCCCAACTCGCGCCCGAGTGAAACGAAACCCAACCCTCCCAATTAACCATGCCACACCTTCCCTCCATCTTTAACACCCCTCTAAAACCATCCCCTTCTCTCACCTGCTCTCCAGTCCACCTCCTCTGACGTCTCCGGCGCCACCCCCTCTACCGGAACATCTCGCGACATTCCGGGACATTTTTAAAACCCCGAACCCCCAACCAATCCAAACCGATGCCAACTTCCCTCAAAATTGTTACCATCGCCCCTTCTCAGGAGGTCCGCCCACTTATGTCCGACCAAGTCATCGAATCCGCGCAGCAGGAAACTCGCGTCTTCCCGCCCGATCCCGCCTTCTCCGCCAAGGCTTGGATCAAATCGCGCCAGCAATACGACCAGCTCTACCGCCAATCCATTGACCAGCCCGATGCCTTCTGGTCCAACATCGCTTCCGAGCTCCACTGGTTCAAAAAATGGGACAAAGTCCTCGACTGGAACCTTCCCTACGCCAAGTGGTTCGTCAACGGCAAAACCAACGTCTCCTACAACTGCCTTGATCTCCAGATCGAAAAAGGCCGCGGCAACAAGACCGCCGTCCTCTGGGAAGGCGAGCCCGAAACCTCTCCCGGCAAAGGTGGCCAGATTCGCAAGATCACTTTCTCCCAACTCCGCGACGACGTCTGCCGCCTCGCCAACGGCTTGAAAAAATTAGGCGTCAAAAAAGGCACCCGCGTCACCATCTATATGCCGATGGTCCCCGAGGCCGCCATCGCCATCCTCGCCTGCGCCCGCCTTGGCGCTCCGCACAGCGTGATCTTCGGCGGCTTTTCCAGCCAGGCCATCGCCGATCGCGTTGAGGACGCCAAAAGCGAGATCGTCATCACCGCCGACGGCGGCCGCCGCCGCGGCCAGGTCGTCCCCCTCAAAAACAACGTCGACGAAGCCGCCAAAAAAACTTCCCTCATCAAACGCGTCATCGTCCTCAAGCATTCCGGTGAATCCGTCAACTGGATCGAAGGCCGCGACGTCTGGTGGAGCGACGTCATCTCCGGCCAATCCCACGAATGCCCCGCTGAGCCCATGGATGCCGAAGACCCGCTCTTCGTCCTCTACACCAGCGGCTCCACCGGAAAACCCAAAGGGATCATCCACACCACCGGCGGCTATCTGGTCGGCACCTACATCACCACCAAATACGTCTTCGATATCCACGACGACGACATCTACTGGTGCACCGCCGACGTCGGCTGGATCACCGGCCACAGCTACATCGTGTACGGCCCGCTCTCCAACGGCACCACCTGCTTCATGTACGAAGGCGCGCCCAACGCCCCCGACAACGGGCGCTTTTGGCGCATG
>CAZCKE010000332.1:0-5020 GCA_964499005.1 uncultured Tepidisphaeraceae bacterium | reverse complement strand
TACACCGTCGTCTCCAATGGCCAATTACCGATGAGCAACGATCCCGACGGCGATGGCGGGCCTCAGTGGCGCGGCTCCAGCGTCGATCCGAAAATCAAGGAATTTGCCCAACAGTCGGGCGTCTGCGGGTCCGACGCGGCCGGTCGGCCCTTAGCCGCTTATCCCCTCCGCGGCGATCACTCCTACGACAACGAAATCGCGCTGAATATCTCCCAGTATCTCCGCAATAACTATAGTTACACGCTCGATCTCACCAATGTCGGCGACCTGGGCGACCGTGACCCGATTGTTGCATTCCTCTATGACTTCAAACGCGGCCACTGCGAATACTTCGCCGGTGCTCTGACCCTCATGTGCCAGAGCCTCAACATTCCTGCTCGCATGGCGATCGGCTTTCGCTGCGGCCCCGATGCGTTCAATTCCCTGGGCAACTATTTTGTCGTTCGCCAGTCGGACGCACACGCCTGGTCCGAGGTGTTTGCCAACCATCAGTGGATCTCGCTCGATCCCACCTCCGATCGTCTGGCCGATGACGCTTCTGCCCCGGTCACCCATGCCGGTGGCACCTGGCGCAACCTCCTCGATTTCCTCCAATTCAAATGGGCCAACTCCGTCGTCAACTACGGCGGCGAAGAACGTAAAAATCTGATCCAGAACCTCAACAATGAAATGACCCGCGTGGCCGTTGACAAGGGCCAGTATCTCGGCGTGCTTCCCAAATCTCTCCGGAACTGGTTCGAAAAAATCGAATGGCGGATGTCCACCATCGTTTCTATCGCTTCCGTGGTAATTGCTTCAATTGGCGTGATTGGCGTGATTGCCTGGGTCGTGGCCCAGCGCTGGATTCTTCGCCGCCGCGCCAAACGCATCGGTCTGGGAGATAAGCCAACGCCCGAACAATTGCGGTTGGCCAAGCAATTGGGGTTCTATGACGACCTCCTGACCGTCCTGGAACACCACAACATGCGCCGGCCCGTGCATCTGACGCCGCTCGAATTCAGCCAGACGCTTTCCCACTTGCCCTATCGCACCTATGACGACATCCGGCGTCTAACCGACCTGTTCTACCGCGTCCGCTACGGCGCCGTCGATCTCAATCCCCATCGGCAGCGGCATCTTCAGAATGTGGTCGAGCGCATCGAGCGTGCGATGAACCTGCCTCGCGCCTCTCCAGCGTGAGAATTCGCGGAGGCAGAGGAGCCCCCATTCAATCGCGGGCTCATGCGTACACGGGCGGCTCGTTACGCCGCAAAGTTACTGGGGCGTCATATCGAGGATGATGGGCGAACTATCCGGCGATGGAGGCGTGACCGCGATTTTCTTGCCTTCCTCGCTGCGCAGTGGCACCCAGTTGTGACCCTCGCCCGGCAGTTTCACTTCCACTCCGTCGCCTAGGTCGCTGTTATGAAACTCAGATAATGTCGAAGGGCCCAATCCCTGCCGGGCCGCGGCGGCAATCTTGTCGTCCAGCAATTTTTTCCATTGTGGGTTGAACCGCCGAAGATATCCGACCAGTTCCTTTTTCCCTCCATCGTAGCGAAAGACCATTGCGCTGACGGCAATTTTTCCGCCATGATCGAAGGGGGACACCCGGTATAGATCGTCTGAGAAAACCGTCCGGCCGTCGTCATCCGTGTAGTTTGCTTTGGTATATTGCGCCGTATGGCCATATTGGCGAGACATGAAATACTTCCATCCTCCGTACGCCGCGCTGGTCAACATCAATAGAATGACCAAAACCCAGATTCCGGTCGGAATTGTGCGTTTGCGGGTCTCAGCCATCGGAAGCTCCTTTCCGAAATCATGGAAAAAACAGGCTCGGCAGTAGCACTACGACATACTAGAAGCTGTCTCAAAACCTCCCGCGCGGCGGTGCGTCGCGGATGGCGGAGGCTGGCAAGAAGCGACGACGAGCCGCATTCGAGCCAAATACGGCCAAGAGGAGTGACGCGGCCGGCCTCCGCCATCCGCAAGCACCGCCCGCGAGGTTTTGAAACAGCTTCTAATCAGAAGGCGGCATCACCGCGATATCGATCTCACTGCCGTCGGGCGTTTTTAACTGCGTTTGTATTTGATTGCCCTCGGCGCTCGCCATCGGCACCCATTTCGTGTCTCCAGGACGCTTGACCTCATAGAGAAATGGAGCGCTCATCCCGGAAAGCAAGGGCACCGATTCCGGAGGCTGTCCATTCTTGATGGCTTCGGTGATCTGGGCTTCCACTTGTTTTTTGTTGTCGGCACTGAATTCCTTGAGAAATCCCACAAATAGGTTTCCCGATTTGGTTTTAAAAACGCTTGCAAGTACGGCCGTCTTCCCGTTATGGTCGTACGGGGGAATTCGATTCTTATCGTCCACGAAATAGGTCTTGCCGTCATCATCCGAATAGAATTGTTTATCCCAAATTGGGGCGCGACGCGGCCAAAAATTGTAAGCGAGAATCGCTGCGGCGATGAGCACGAATGCCGTCGCAGCTGCCGCGGAAGCTTTTTTATTCTGGTTAAGAGTCTGGCGAATGCTCATGTCTGAATCCTGAATAAACGCCGGCCGCTACGAACGGCCGGCGTTTGAAGTGCATCGAAATATGAAGCTACCGTTCCGTAAAGTTCATTTTCGACTAACTCTTGGGGGAAGCGATGATGTCTTTGAGGTACACGCTGCCCAGCGGCCGGCTTTCCACATGACCGTCGATAAACAGCAGATTGACGGTTGTGTTGCCCATATGCCGGAATCGCATCATGCATCGATTCTGGTTCGGATAGTCAGTTCCAGTGGTGTCGACATTAAGCGTTTGAAGCTCGGCCATTGGGCAGCCGCCGCCGGGATAATCCGAGCAACTCCCAAAGGCGGGTCCCCAGGACCAATTTTCTCCAATCGCAATCCTGCCGTTCAACGCTGAAGGCTCTGGGTTCCATCCGGGAATTGAGCCCGGAGTGGCGATCGGGTAGACGAGCCCTGGCGAGCAGCGCCAGGTCATCCAGAAATTATCGTTGTCAATGTTCCAGGCCGGCCAGTTCCAGCCGACATTCTTGTTGGGATCCTGACTTCCGTCATATCCGTAAGGCAGCGTTGAGGCGATCACATTCGGACCGCACCAGACCATGGCTGTTTCCGTGGACTTTTTGAAGATATTGGATCGGGGATATAAAGGCTTGGGCGTAATCCCCGTGGGAGCGGGATAGGAATCACTCACCGTCGGAAATACCACGAAATTGGGCGCGTAATCGCTGGCTCGCGGCGTCCTGGTCATTTGCTGGATGTCTACATCATGGAATGATGGAAGAAATGACGCCGCTTGGCCCGGAATGCCGTTCCCCTTGGGCGTCACTTGCAAAGTCAGCAGATCCCACAAGCAATCATATTGCTGATAATTACCCTGGGCCACCCCGCCCGCCCCAAGCCAGTAGTACGACGGCGGCATAAATCCATTATTGCTGCCGCTGTAGATCTGCACCAGCTGCCCGATCTGCCGCAGATTGGCCTGACAGTAGATCAGATTGGCCATCTGCCGGGCCCGTTGAAGGCTGGGCAGCAAAATCGAGATCAATAGGGCGATGATCCCGATGACCACCAGCAGTTCCACCAAAGTGAAACCGCGCACACGACGTGTGAAATTCATAACGTCTGCTCCTGTGATACAAGATGTGTCGGAACTAAGTCCGCCGCTTCGGATCCGGCCCGTTACCGGATCGCTAACAATGTAACTCTCGAATGCTAAAGTATCTTTGCCCAAATGGATCAATTTTATTGCTTTTTTTCCTCATGCAGATTATGACTCATCCCATGGTCGCGCGCCACAAGACGCCACCGGGCCGTAACGTGATCGTTTTGCATAACACCGATCCCGGCGAAGCCTCCGACTTCTTCCGGGGGATTGCGCAATACCGTCCTGCCGGCGGGCCCTGGCGACTCCTCAACCTTCTCACGGACGGCCCCAATCATGCCGCCGCTCCAAAACAGATCATCCGACGTCTCAACACCATGGAGTTCGACGGCATCATCTCGAAAGTGGAGGATCAGCCTCTGCTCGACAAGCTGCACCGCCGCGGTGTGCGCGTCGTTGACGTTCACGACAACACCCGCCCTCGCAAAGATCGGCCCTATCCCCTGGTTTGCCTGGATCACCGCCAGATCGGACGGATAGCCGCCGAACATCTTCTCCAGCGTGGATTCTCGCGACTGATGTATCTTGGCTTCGACATTTCCTGGAGCCGCTTTCGCGCCGAGGCTTTTTGCGAAGTGGCAAAGCCCTTTCGAGCCACGTGCCATGTCGTTTATACGCCCCAATGGGATGAACTGCTCTCACTGAAATGGATCACGGCTCAATTACGACGCGTTCCCCATCCCTTGGGCGTCATGACTTGCAATGACACGGTCGGCGCTCACGTCATCGCAGCCGCGGGAAATGAGGGCTGGCTGGTTCCTTCCCGTGTGGCAGTGATCGGAGTCGATGATCGAATCACCGAGTGCTATTCCGTCCAGCCACCCCTCTCGACCATCAGTATCGAGCGCTTCCAGGCCGGTTTTGAAGCGGCACGCCTCCTCGACAAGCAATTTTCCGGTCCCCGGAAAGTGGGAGAGGTCTTCTGGCTGCGCCCCCAGCGAGTGATCGAACGCGAATCGACCTCTGCTCACGTCTTTGTCGATTCTGATGTTGCCGAGGCATTAACCTACATCCGGCGCAGCGCCTGCGAGGGCATCACCGTCAAGGATGTTCTGAATCATCTCAGCATGTCACGCAGCACATTGGATCGGCGCTTTCGTCTTCTGGTCGGCCACTCTCCGGGTGATGAGATCCGCCGCATTCGCCTCGATGCCGTCAAGCGATCGTTGGAACAGTCGCGAAGGCCGCTGTTTGAGATAGCGTCCTCCACCGGGTTCGCATCGGTCTCCTCCCTGAGCCATAGTTTTCGCGCCGCTACCGGCATGGCTCCCCATGCCTACCGCCGTTCCCTTCGCTCCCCCAAGCCATTTTAATTCCCCTCGAAACGTTTTCTTTTTTCACATGCCTACGAAATTCCA
>CAZCKE010000331.1:0-5030 GCA_964499005.1 uncultured Tepidisphaeraceae bacterium | reverse complement strand
GTATTGTGGCATCGAAAGCATCATCTATTCAAGAGGGGGATCATAACGATCCTCACTAAGAACAAATAACCCAGGAACCGAGAACTTTTTTCACTTCATCCATTGGTCGAGGAGCGGAGTGATTGCATCGCCCCAGATGCCATAGCCGGTGTAGCTGATGTGCAGATATGCCGGCGGGTCACGCATCATGACCCTGGGAATGGTGCCGTCGGGCGACGTAAGCTTATCGCCGATGTCGACGAAGCGAAACATTTTGCCGTCGTCGAGTTTCGACAAGCCGGCGTTGACGAAGGTGATCTTGTCGCGCATGGCCTTGACGTTGGAAACTTTGGGGTCCTGACCGCGCGGGAAGATGCCCATGACGATCAGATGGGTGTTGGGAAGTTTCTGGCGGATTTCCTGAATGATTTTGGTGACGCCTTTGAGAATGTCTTCCTGTTTGGAGCCGATGTTGTTGGTGCCGATGAGCAGGACCAGGGCCTTGGGGCTGATGCCGTCGAGTTCGCCGTTGTCGATGCGCCACAGGATGTGCTCGGTGCGGTCGCCGCCGATGCCGAAGTTGGCGGCGTTGTATTTGGAAAAGTATTTGTCCCAGAGTTCGTGATTATTTAGATTTTTCCCATCGACCATGGTGGTCCAGTTCCAGCCGTCGGTGATGGAGTCCCCGAGAAAGACGAGATCGATGCCGCCTTTTTTGTCGAGCGCGAGGATTTGGGCATGGCGCTGAGCGAAGTTGCGATCCATGTTGCCGTCGCGTCCGAGCTTGGGAGCAGCGACGTCGGGGGGGCCGGGAGTAGGCAAAGGCCTGCGAGCGCGGCGGGTCGCAGGTTGGGTCGCGGGAACGGCAGGCGGAGCGTCATCAGCCAGCATTAAGGCGCTGAATGAAAGACCGGCTGCGAGCCAGGCAGCGGCCAGCAGTGGGGACAACCGTCTCATCGTCGTCGCGTATTTCATAAAGAGGCTCCCATTGGATCAGTGGTTGCGCAGAAGCTCGAGCATTGCGCGGTCGAGCTGATGACCTTTATACGATTCGTATTGTACATCGTTGCGATTGCTGTCGAGGGGGCCGAAACCGCCGCGGAAATTCCACATGGACCAGCCCCATCCCGCGTTTCGCCAAAGCTGAAGGCAATCTTTGACCCAGGCGAGAGCGACATCATGCGGTGTGAATTGGAACACGCCCCACTCGCCGACATGGATGCCGACGCCCCGCCGCCCCAGCGCCAGCCAGGGATCTACCTGTTCCTTTTGCAGGCGTGTTTTGTCCCATCTGCCCTGACCTTTGACGTCGATGGGCCAAGTCGGTGCGGGCCAGGTATTAGACCCCTGCATCCAACTGGCCTTGTAATGAGTGACCTGGATCGGGTTGTAGCAGTGCATGCTCTGGGCAACGCTGAGCGGAATCAATTCCGGCACGGGCGTGTTTCCCCACCGAAGGCCATCGGCGATGATCAGGCGGTCGCGATCTTCGGCACGAATTGCTTCGACGAGGCGCTTGACGACGCGGGCATACAGGGCGGGATCAATCTTGGCTGGTTCATTGAGCAAATCGAAGCTGATGGCGGTATTCGGGAGGCCTTTGTAGCGTTTGGCGAGCGAGCTCCAATGAAAGGCGCAGGCGTCGAGGGCACTGGGATCGGTCCAGAGGCTCTTGGGCTCTTCGGGCGGATTGACGCAATAGCCGGGAGCCCGGTGAAGATTGAGGTTGACATGAATCTTGTACTGGCGGCCGAATTCGACGGCCTGATCGATCTGTTTGAGCTGGCTTTCATCGAGGTTGAGCCAATCGGTCGGCTTGGCCCAGCACCAATAGGACATGGGGAGGCGGACGAAATCGAAGCCCCACTCGGCGAGCATCTGGAAATCGGATTCCTTGAACGGCTCGTTGTGATTGGCGTCGAATTTTTCGAGGAGATTGAATCCGCGCCAGCGCGGGAGCTTAGCCGGGCTGGGAGGCGATGTGGGGCTGGTCATATCCGCCAGGCTCACGTGGGTGAGGGATGTTCCGCCAGCGAGGGCAGCCAAGCCGGCCGCGCCCAATTGCAAGAATTTTCGTCGGTTCACGAATTTCCGTTGGCTCAAGTCGGCCCTCACACTTCGGAGTTTGCCTTCACGAAGTCGATGATCTCGTTGATGTTTGCGAATGCCAGGCCCGTGACGGTGTCGGCGCAGCCGTAGTAGATCGCCAGGCGGCCGCTGGGCGCGTCCAGGAGCGTGGCGCAGGGGAATGTGACGTTGGGGACGTCGCCGACGCATTCGTATTGCATTTGCGGCGACATCAGGTACGGCGCGGCACGATAGATCACCTTCCAGGGCTGGTCGATGTCGAGCAGGCAGGCGGAATAGCTGTAGACAAAGCCGTTGCAACTGGTCAGCACGCCATGATAGATCAGGAGCCATCCTTCGGAAGTTTCGATGGGGATGGGGCCGGCGCCGAGCTTGGTGGATTCCCAAGGCTGCTTGGGCTGCATGACGAAACGATGCTTGCCCCAGTAGATCAGATCGGGGCTTTCGCTGTAGAACATGTCGCCGAAGGGAGTATGGCCACGGTCGCTGGGGCGGCTGAGCATGGCAAAATTTTTGCCGATCCTGCGCGGGAACATGACGCCATTGCGGTTGTACGGGAGGTAGGCGTTCTCACCCTGATGAAAGGTTTTAAAATCCTTGGTCCAGCCGATGCCGATGGTCGGGCCGTGATAACCGTTGCACCAGGTGACGTAGTAGCGATCCTCTATCCAGCAGACGCGCGGGTCGTAGCCGTATTGCCATTGGCCGATTTCCTTGTCGTCGCATTTGAAGCGGATCGGGTCGTCGTTGATTTGCCATTTGAAGCCGTCCTCGCTGCGACCGGCATAGAGGCCCATCTGGCGCTGCTTGTTGTCGCAACGGAAGACGCCGGCGAATTTGCCTTCGAAGGGAACGGCGGCGCTGTTGAAAATGCTGTTGGAGGTCTTGGTCAGATTGCGAGGGATGATCGGGTTTCGACTGTAGCGCCAGACCACATCGCTGTTGCCCTTGGGTCTATCTTCCCAGGGAATGTTGGGAAGGGGCTTTCCACCGATAATCTTGTACTTTGATCCAGCCATCGAGACAGTCCTTTCCAAAGAATGACGGCGAGATGCCGCATGTTCGTGTCAACTGGCTAACGTTGAGGTAATCAGTCGGCTATAGATACAACTCACCCTCGCAAGCGTTAAATCTAAAATATCAGCACGCTATTGGCGAGGCAAGGAGGCGGGAAAGCCCGCGCATTCACCACTGTTAAGATTGTTGATTCGATGTCGGGAATGCCGAGAATCAGCGCCGTGACACACATATCGATTGTCGGTTTGGCGGGCCGGTGGGAATTTCGACTCCAGGGCCGGCCAAAAGGTGAAATTCCCCTGGGTTTGACTCATTGGATGCCGGCGGAAGTACCGGGGACGGTGCATTTTCAACTGGGGAAAGCGAAAAAGATTCCCGACCCCTTTTATGCGCAGAACGAGCGGGATTTACAGTGGATCGATCAGCAGGATTGGGAATGGTCCAGGAGCTTTTCGGCCAGCGAAGAAGATTGCGCCCAGTCACGGCAAGAGCTGATTTTTGATGGGATCGACACTATCGCGGAGATATTCCTGAACGGCAGGCGAATCGGACGAAGCGTCAACATGTTCCGCCGGGTGGTGTGCGATGCGCGGGGAATTTTGCGGGCGGGGAATAATGAACTTCGCGTGGTGCTGAAAAGCCCGACGGCCTACGCGCTAAGAGAAGCCAAACGGGCCAAGGAGCGGGTGCCGATCGGAGATTTTGCCTGGGCGCCGGGGGAGAAGCGGCTGACGGGGCGTGCGTGGATTCGGAAGGTGCAATGCCATTTCGGGTGGGATTGGGGCGTTTACCTGGCGACCAGCGGGATTTGGCAGGATGTGCGGCTGGAATGCTCGGATGCGCCGCGGATCAGTGCGATCACTGTAGAGCAGGAGCATATTGGGCCGGCGGGCAAGCCGCGGCAGGTCAAGTTGCATGTGACTGCTTATCTGGATTCGCCGGATGGAGCGCGGGGCGAGCTTGAGATTTCATGCGGGAAAAAATCGGTTGGAATTTCAGCGAAGTTGCGCAAGGGAGAATCGAGCATTCGCGGGACAGTGGCGATCAATCAACCCAAACTTTGGTGGCCACATGGACAAGGCGAGCAATCTCTCTATCGGCTTGATGTTCAATGGCGCGATGAAAGTGGCGCTACGGCTGAAGCGACGCGGCGGATTGGTTTGCGGACGGTTGAATTGGTTCGGAAACGAGACAAGACTGATCAGGGGGAGAAAGCCGAATCGTTTTACTTCCGGATCAATGGTCGGCCCGTGTTTGCCAAAGGAGTCAATTGGATCCCCGCGGATCAATTCGTGGAGAAATGCACGCCGGCGCTCTACCGGCATCTGCTGCACGGGATGATCGAAGCAAATATGAATATGGTTCGTATCTGGGGAGGTGGATGGTACGAGCAGGATTCGTTTTATGACCTGTGCGACGAGTTGGGGATCATGGTGTGGCAGGATTTCATGATGGCCTGCGCGCTCTATCCGGATACGGCGGAGTTTTTGGAAGAGTTGAAAGCCGAGGCGCGATATCAGGTGCGCCGGCTGCACGCCCGGCCGTCGATTGTCCTGTGGTGCGGGGACAACGAGAACATGGAGGCGGTCTGGCAATGGTGGCGGAAGAGCCCGAATTTTGAGACGAATACCCAAATTTATAAGAAGGTGATGACGACGCTTGAGAAAGTTGCGGAGGCGGAAGATTCGACGCGGGCTTTTTGGGTTTCCAGCCCCTCCAATGGGGAGTTTGGCGAGGGAGGGCACAATCCCCATCGGGGCGATGTGCATTACTGGCGGGTGTGGCATCAGCGGCAGCCGTTCAGCAATTACCTGACGGGGCGGCCCCGGTTTGCCTCGGAGGTTGGGTTTTAATCGTTTCCGGAGCCGCGAACGATTTGGGCGGTGATTCCTCCGGGGGATTTGAACGTTTCCAGCCGGGTAATGGAGCATCATCAGCGCTCACCG
>CAZCKE010000330.1:0-5045 GCA_964499005.1 uncultured Tepidisphaeraceae bacterium | reverse complement strand
CCGAGCCATGCAATCGGCTATGCGTCGAGAGCAATCCAAACGCCGCCCACCGCTTGTAAATGCTCGGATTGGCCTTGCCCGTGAAGCCTCCCATGTCATGGCTCCAAAACGCCGGGCCCGACATGCAGAAGCTCAACCCGCCGCGCAGATCTTCGGCCATTGATTCAAAGGTCGCTTCGCAATCGCCGCCCCAGTGCACCGGGAATTTCTGGCTCCCCGTCGCAGCGGAGCGGGCAAATACCAGCGCATTGCCTTTGCCATGAAAATCCTCGAGTAGCTCGAAAACCACCTTGTTGTAGATGTAGGCGTAATGGTTATGCATCAGCGCCGGATCGGAGCCGTCAGAATACGTCACATCCTCCGGAATGAATTCGCCAAAGTCGGTCTTGAAGCAATCGACTCCCATTTCCAGAAGATTGCGCAGCTTGCCGCAATACCATTTGCTGGCCTCGGGGTTCGTGAAATCGACCAGCGCCATGCCGCATTGCCAGGCATCGCGCTGAAAAACACTGCCGTCGGGCCGTTTGAGGAAATATCCCTTCTCACGTCCTTCGGCAAATAACTTGGAGAGTTGCGAAATATAGGGATTGATCCAGACGCAAACCTTGAGCCCCTTGGCCTTGAGACGCTTGAGCATGCCCGCCGGATCGGGGAAATTCGCTTTGTCCCATTCAAAATCGCACCAGTGACGTTCCTTCATCCAGAAGCAATCGAAATGAAAAACTTTCAGCGGAATTCCACGGTCGATCATCCCATCGATGAATTCGTTGACGGTCTTCTCATCATATTTGGTGGTGAAGGACGTGCTGAGCCACAGGCCAAACGACCAAGCCGGGGGAATCGCGGGGCGGCCCGAAAGCCGCGTATATTTTTCCAGCACATCTTTCGGATCCGGGCCCGCGAAGAAATAGTAATCCAGTTCTTCGCCCGGCACGCTGAACTGCATTTGCGACACTCGCTCGGTGCCGATCTCAAACTCCGCCCTGGCCGGCGTATTCACCAGCAACCCATACCCACTGCTGGAAAGATAAAATGGAATGTTCTTGTAAGCCAGATCGCTGACAGTCCCGCCATCTTCATTCCAGATACTTACCGTTTGGCCATTCTTGACCAGGGGACCAAATCGCTCTCCCAGCCCATAGATGCATTCACCGACGGCCATCTGCAGTCGCTGCATGAGATACTGCCCTCGGCCGGCCACTTGCATGTATCC
Organism: uncultured Tepidisphaeraceae bacterium; assembly: GCA_964499005.1. Lineage (GTDB taxonomy): Bacteria > Planctomycetota > Phycisphaerae > Tepidisphaerales > Tepidisphaeraceae > CAZCKE01. The sequence continues at coordinate 3,832 of CAZCKE010000330.1, read as the reverse complement.
CAGACTGTCGTTGGCCGCTGTGGTAATCTGATTGTTGCCCTGAATGAAGCTCATCTCCCAATTCGATTTTCGGATGCGGACAGTCAGGTTGCCGCTTCGGAAGACCAGATAATTTTCCTGATCCTCGATGTTCACATTCTTAGCGGCCAAGCTATGGTCCAGATCGGGCTCAACCCGCCCCGCTTGCGCCCGGTGATGATGCCGAATTTGGACTCGAACCACATCCGGCATCGGAGACGTCAGGCGTAATTCGAGAACCAACCCCTCGAATTTATCTCCCCCTTCTTTCCCATAGCGGTCGAGCGCTGAAAGCCACAACACATCCTTTTCGATGCGATACTCGTTGACCCGACGCACGCAGGTAGGGGTAACGCCCTTGGCCCATTGCCATGCCCCATGACTGAATTTCATGCTCAGCTCGCTTTCATTGATGTTGAATCTAGAGTTCCAACGGGGCGGGAGGATATTGACCCAAGCGGTTATTCGCAATTCGATTCGTCAATATTCGGCAGGTGCGATAATTCGGTTTTTACAGGCGACCATTTGGGGCGGCTATATGTGGGAGGAAGCCGCTTTCTGTTAGTGTTAAACTGATGATTCGTAAATATTTTGTTGACATAAGTTGCGCAAAAATTATATTCTTTCCATATTGGCGGATGTAACTAACTGATCGAAAATGTCGCAAGTCATTTCAAAATAAAGATTTAGATTTTATTTTTCATATTTTTGCTCTGAACGGAAATTGTGCGATTTTGGCAGTGTGATTCATTATTACCGTCAATTTTTCCCTTCCTTACGGGAATCAATAGGACTGCATAGATGTTTCTTTAGGAGGTAGGCCCGAAGTTTACAAAACAAGTTTTCAACCATGGCAACCCTGCGGGGGTGAATGGAAATAGAAAGCTTGAGCCGAGTATGGCACCCGGCGGTCGGAGCCTAACAAAACAGGCTACATCTCTCTTGAGAGGAGCGATATATGAGCCTCAAGCGTCGCATCCACGGCTTTACACTCGTAGAGCTGCTCGTGGTCATAGGGATCATCGCCCTGTTGATCTCGATCCTTCTGCCGTCGTTGCAGAGGGCGCGTCAGATGGCCAACTTGGTCTACTGCCAATCCAATCTGCGGCAGGTCGGCCAGTTGGTTGAATTGTATTCTGCGTCGAACAATGGGTTTCTGCCTCCGATGACCGGATGGATTCCTGGGACAAATGAAGCAAACGGCTGGTGGCAGGAATATCGTTGGCATGATCTTCTGGCATTGTCGGTGACTCCGACAAACGTTAGCCGACAAAATTGCCCGGGGACAGTGTTTAACAACGTTCCGTTCCACCCATTCAATACGCTCCAGGCCTATCATGACGTCGATGTTCCGCCGGAGCCCCGTCCCACCTATCGTTCCCAGCCAGGCCCCTGGGGTGGAACTCCCAATTTCCTGGGCGCCAATCCGTTCGACGGTTTCCTTGACGGCAATGCTTGCGATTACCAGGCCAACTTCCGTGTGTTTATGGGTGACACCCAGTTCAAGGAAAATTTGACTCGGGTTAGCGGGCAATATCTCCTGCGTCCAAAGGCCAGCATCAAACGTTCCACGCAGGTCATGGACATTTGGGACGGCGCATGCTTTGATGACGGACGTTATAACTGGGGCGCGCTTGCGACCGACCACGATATCGATGGATGGTCGATCTGGCACATGGGCCATACGTATCCCACGATGTGTGGTCCGGCCTCTAACAATTGGGTTCCCGATGTTACCGTTAATCCGTCGGAATATGCCAATCCGATTGCGATCGGGGCTGACTGGAGTCTTCCGGGCTCCCCCAGTTCGATCAACAATAACAGCGTAACCAATCGTTCGCAGCAAGCCATGAACATGGATAACACGCGTGGCGGCGGCGGTACCTGGGATCTCCCGGCTACCCACTGCTTCATGCGATTCCGTCACATGAGCAACTCGACGGTCAACGCGCTGTTTGTGGATGGCCATGTGGAAAGTCGAGTTCTCAATCAAGTGTTCCTGAGCGATATCTGCACGAATACTCCGACCAATCTGTAATGGTTGAATGATTCGGCGATTTTCGTTTTGGATTAAATTGTGAGACCTAATTGCTGTCGGCGGGTAACTACCAAGTTGCCCGCCGACAGCAGGGCTTATGAGGCGAGGGGTTTTTTAAGAGGAGTTATGAAATGGGTATTCGACAGACATTGAACCGAAATCCATTGGTTTCCGGCATTGTTAGTGTCGCCATTGTCGTGGCAGCGGGGCTTGTATTGTATCACTTCTTTGGGCCGCAAAAAAACTTTACGGTAAACCAAGTTTGTTATTCCGATGACGATGGCCAGACCTTTTTTTTAGATGATATCCATAAGATTCCGCCATTCGATCACAACGGCAAAGAAGCTGTTCGCGCCAATGTTTTCACATACGCGAATGGCAGCAAAAAATTTATTGCATACCTTCAAAAATTTACTCCCGAGTACAAGAAAAAATTTGATGACGCGATTGCAGAAGGACAGAAAAAGGGAACCCCTATCGCTGATCTTCCCATATGGGGAGATCGGGCAACATATGATAATGGCTTTCTCGTCAAGGCTCCTGGGCCCGGCCATCCATGGGTTCCAATGATAGTCGGATCGACAGAAGAAACCAGCAAAGTAATGAATACTCAGCCTCCGGACGGTTCCCCGCGCGGTGACATTTATATCCCTGATTGAATATTCATCTTCAAAAGAAGGGCTGCTTTTGCGGCTCTTTTTTGTTTTCTGTTTTCTCTTCTCTGTGTTTTCAACGCGGGTTATGGATTCCACGAACATGATGACGCAATTCCCGCGTTGAGATGCGCAGGCATGAAGTTGTCTCACAAAATGAAAAGGCCGAGGTCGGATTCGAACCGACGAATAACGGATTTGCAATCCGTCCCCTTAGTCCGCTTGGGTACTCGGCCAATCAATTAGGCGGACGGATCAAATCCGCCAGTTTCCCCCTCCTCGCATTGGGAGATGACATTGTACGGCTGATGACTTGGGCGACAAGTGCCCAGACGCCAGTCAGAGTGAACATACGATATGTCATCCGCGATGTGTTCCATGAAACCAGTTGACGGCAATGCATCCCGGCAGTAGCGTGCTGGCGCGGAATTACGCGGGATCATTCCGCTTGTTCGGGGCGTGGCGCAGTTTGGTTTAGCGCGCTTGACTGGGGGTCAAGAGGTCGCAGGTTCGAATCCTGTCGCCCCGATTGCCACCTGCTTGTTGCCAGGGTCCATCCGAAATAATGGGATCGTCTGCTGGCATTGCGAATTTCAGCGGCAAAGCATGTATCTATCGCCGTCAATCCCGGGGAAATTGTGAAAGTTGGGAATGGTTCATTCCCGCATTTCTAAACGTTCCCAAATAAAAGGCTGTTACACAGGAGTTCAAGAATTTCGGAGAAATCATGGGCGCATGGGGCGTACTCGCGTTTGATAACGACACGGCCAATGACTGGGCGCATGGATTAAGAAAAGCCGACGACCTGTCCCTGGTCGAAACCACATTCATCGAGCTTGAAAAGCTCGGCCAGGACTACGTCGACTCCGAATTTGCATATAACGCGCTGGCCGCCTGTGAAGTGATTGCCCGGCTTAGAGGCAACTTCGGTTACCAGAATACGGATACAGCAAAAGTCGATCAGTGGGTCAAAGAGCACCACTTGCCAGTCCCCGACTCCCTTCGGGCCCGTGCCTCGGCCGTCATTGACCGGATTCTCGGCGAAAAATCGGAATTGAGAAACCTCCTTGAGGACAACGCCTACTACCAGAAAGGTCTCCCCCCCGTCGCGGACCTGCGGACC
>CAZCKE010000329.1:0-5053 GCA_964499005.1 uncultured Tepidisphaeraceae bacterium | reverse complement strand
AACAAGGTAGCCGTAGGGGAACCTGCGGCTGGATCACCTCCTTTCTAAAGGATTTCTTTAGAACCGGATGGGAGCAATCCCGTTCGGAAATGTCAGCACAGACTCGTTCGGGGTGCTGAACCCCGAAAACACCGGCGGCAACGCCGGGGAATGGCTTCCGACTATTCATTTGTCAGAGATCAGACAAAAGCCCGGCATCGAAAGATGCCGGGCTTTTTTTGTTATGATTTTAAGTGTTGGCTCACCCTACCGGACTAGCGAGGTTACCGACTTCAAATTAGGGCTGCACATAGGGATGTGCATTGAATGATCGGGTATCGTCTCCGTTTGCTTTCCACTGAGCGACGGCCTTATCATGCAATTCGACTGCGGAGTTCTCATCTGGAAGAAACTTCCCAGGTTGACCCCACACGGTGGGAGCTTGGCGGCAGTCAAATGAGAAACCCCAAATAATATCAGCGTCGGGCGTCAATCCATCGGCGCTCGCTTGTTTAAACACTTGTGCCCTGATCACATCCACATCGCTATTCTCGGGCTCGGGGCAGTGAAGAACCTGGGAGATGTAGACATGGCGTTTGCTATCACCTTTAGTCACCGCCTGTACAGTGAAAAAACCCCAGTGTTTATCGACTGGTTGCGGGGAATCGGCTGAGGTACTGTTTTGTTCGTCCGGCTTCGTGGCGGCGATCGTTGCGTTCGGCATAACATATGTGAAATCTTTTTGATCGATGACTGGGAACGCCGTCTTCGTCAATTGCTTGTCTCCCGTTTTGTCGTTTTGTGCCGCAGTTTCGGAATCGAAAAGTCCGTGGGCTGCATCTGCGGACACTATTACATTGACAGCGCTGGGATCTACACCAGCATCCTTTAATGTTGCCTTCACTGCCTTGACGGCTGCTTTGCAGTACGAGTCAACATAACGCGCGCTGAAGCTTGCCTTATCGACAGAAACGGCTTGCGAATAATACTTGCTGGCGGACGCTCCATTAATAGTCACGGTCACACTGAAGTAGGTCCACTCTTGTAGTGCACTTTCCGAATCGTCTGCCCGGAGCCTTTCTGTAGTGGCAAAATAAAACGACAGGCCAACCAGAACACCCAAGACTACGAAATGGCGAACTTTCTGATAGGCAACAATTCTCATGGCGATCTCCAAGAATACGGGCTCCGTTCTTTTTTTGTTGTCGCCCGTATTTGTTGTTTCAAACGCCGATGATATACTTTGCTCCGTACTCGTTTCAACATGACACAGCAGATTCGGCGGGGCGGTGACCCGAGTTAACCAAAGTTCTAGCGATCGTCCCTCCTTCGCAAATTATCCCGATCTCCCGGTAGCGGCACAAACGTCCTCGTCGACGACTGTCACGTTAAATGGGTTTCGAGCAATTTTGCAGCAGCAATGACGGCTAAAGCAAATGCTGGAAACTTCCCGGTCACGATGCCTTCGCCGCCCTAGCCTACCCGGCCTTGGCGCTTCGCAGTCTCGCCAATTCGCTGCTCATGCTCGCCAATTGCGGGCTCATGTCATCGCGAGGCACACGCACATCGACCACGCAGACTTCATTGCTCCCCATCGCCGAGCGGATCGCGCCGTCCAGTTCCCCTTTTGTCCGCGCCACCAGCGCCGAGCCGCCGCCGATGAGGTTGCAGATCCGGCCGTAATCCCATTGCGAAATCACATTAAATCGCCCGTCGCGAATCTTGCGCATGGTGCCGTAGCCTTCGTTGTTGAGCACCAGGACAATGGGACGCAGGCCCAGCCGCACGGCCGTCGAAAGTTCGTTGCCGGTCATTTGAAAAGCGCCGTCGCCGACGAGAACAAACGGGCGGAGTTTTGGGTTGGCCATGCTCACGCCGATTGACGCGGGCACGGCGAATCCCATCGACAGGTAATACGCCGGCGCAATGAACTCCGAGCGGCGGCTGGTGCGAATCCCCACAGCCCCGAATAAGCCGTCCCCCACGTCCGACACCACGCAGCAGTTCTCATCCAAGTGCAGCGAAACGATCCGGATGATCTGCTCCATGTTCAGCGGATCGGTCAGTTCCGATTTTTTCAGCGGTACCGGATCACGATGCGGATGAGGATGCGTGAAGTTCTTGCGCTTCATCTTTGCCCCGGCCAATTCGCGGAGAAAATCCACGAATTGCACGTCCTCGTATCGGTGATACCGAACGCTGATCCGCTCCGTCGTCGCCAGGACCGTGCGGTTGCGGTCGAGCTTGGCGGTGTAAATCCCCATGCTCATGTCGGTGATAAACGTGCCGAGCATCAGCACGCAATCGGAATCCTCGACGTATTGCCGAACCGCCGAGTCGCTGCTCATCGCCCCTCCGTAGACGCCCAGATAGAGAGGATGATTTTCCGCAATGGCGCTTTTGCTGAGCAGGTCGCTGGCAATCGGAATGTTCATCCGCTCCGCCAGCTTCAGAGCCAGATCGGTGACGCCGAACCGATGCAGTTCCACGCCGGCCAGCAGCACCGGCTTGCGCGCCTTGGCGATCATCTCCAGCGTTTCATCCAAGGCGGCTGCCAGGGATTTCGCATCCGATTGCGGCTGTGTCGCCGGCGCAATCACCGGAATATCAATCACCCGATCCACCATATCGTGCGGCATCTCGATATAAACCGGCCGCTTGTAGTGCAAACACGCCTCGACGCACCGCACGATCTCCCCCGCCGCCCGCTGCTCATCGAGCAACACCGTGCCGGCCACCGTCACTTCGTCATAAACCCGCCGCTGCGTGTCAAAGGTTTTCACCTTGTGATGCAGCAGCGGATCTTTTTCCCGATCTTTGCGTCCCGGCGCTCCGCTCACGACGACCACCGGCGATTTCTCCGCGTACGCACCGGCGATCGCGTTCAATACGTTCAATCCGCCCACGCAATACGTCACGCAAACCAGCCCGATCCCATTGATCCGGCTGTAAGCATCCGCAGCGAACCCCGCCCCCGGCTCATGGCACATCGTGATCGATTCGATTTTGGATTTATCCAGCCACGCAAACGTCGGCAGCGCGAAATCCCCCGGCACGCCAAAGCTGTGCCGGACCCCGCTCCGATAAAGATGTTCAAAGAGAAATTCCCCCAAAGGCATTCTGCGCGGATATGCTTGCCGCCGCCGGGCGGTCGATTGTGCCATAGACGGCCTCCTGCCTGAATTGTAGTTCGTCCGATGAATCTAAACCAATCCGGCAGGATTCGGCGACCGATCAATCATCGTCGTCATCCCGATCACGCTTGGCCTGAGGCACGCCGAATTTGCTCATGTCGATCTCCCTCGGCGGCGGCATGACGGAATTCACCCCTTTCACGCTCGCCCAGATGATCTTATTGAGTTCATCCGCCGGCGCCGCATCCGCATGATCGAAATCCATCGCCTCCGATTCCTTGGCCATTTCCAGCCGCGGATCACCCGCTCGCAAATCCCGCTGATCAGGATTCATCTGCGCGATCAGATCCTGCGGCGGTAAAATCGCGTCGTACGGCTGCGAATTGCTCGGGCTCTTGTCCCAATCCATGATCGGGTCCGCGATCGCGTCATACTGCGAAAGCGGCTTGAGCCCCAGGATCAACTCCATCGTCCTGAGCATGCTGTCGGTATTATGAAACTGGTGATCGACGCTGTGCGCCTTGATCCAGGGACTGATGACAAACCCCGTGGTCCGATGCGCATCCACGTGATCCGCGCCGTTTTGAGCATCGTCTTCGATGACAAACACCGCGCAGCTCTCCCAGATTGGGCTGTGACTCAGCGCCTGAATATATTCCGCCATTGCGTAATCATTGTCGGCAACGTAAGCGCTGGGCGTGTGCTTGCCGCCGCGCGTTCCTTCGGTATGGTCCGTGCCCACGCGCACCAACATAAGATTCGGCACCCCCGACCCGCTGGGGTCGCGAGCCAGCATCATCTGAAATTCCCGGTTCCATTCCGAAAACCGGCTGGGCATTTTGGCCGCGCCATAGGCTTTTTTCACATACAGGCAATCCGCATCCTGTTTCTTGGCAAAATAAGTCTTCGACGCTTCGCTTTCGGGATAATCCAAATCAAAACGCCCGAAGTCGACGTCCGTCACGCCCGCCAAGTCGTGGCCCGGCGGTTGGAGGCCCGGCGCCGTGGGATAATTGTCCGGCCCCCCCCCCATTCCCTGCCCTCGGTCGGTCGAGGAAAGGAAAAAACCGTAATTGCGAATTGAGATCCCCGCCTCCTTGGCCGCGTCCCAGAGATTTCGCCCTGTATTGGCCACATCCGGAATTCTCGTCGCTCCACTGGCAAATTCCGGCTCCTTCGACATCGGCTTGCCATTTTCGTCGTCGGCCGGGAAACCGCCGGTCACATATCCATTATTTTGCCCTTCAAAGTCGTACCGCCTGCCTCGATTGGAATATTGATATGGCACGTTCCGCGCGACATACGCATCGGCCATCCCCTGCGTGCTCCAGACCCATCCGTCGCCGCTCACTTCACCGCACGCATACAAGTTATCCATCAATACAAATCGCTCGGCCAAAGCATGCAAGTTCGGCGTTACGTTCCGCCCAAACAGCACCAGCGAGGGATCGCCATTCCCCTGCGGCAAATCTCCGAGCACCTGATCGTAAGTCCGATTTTCCTTGACGATGTAAATGACATGCTTGATCTTCCCTGCCGCGAGGCTGATATCGGCCAAGGGATTTGCACCCGAAGTTGCCAATACATCCAACCGATCGTTGGCCAGAACCTGCTGCGTCGCCGCCTTCAGATCATCCCCCTTGGGCAACTGAATTTTCGAGAGATTCCCCTCGTAAACGCTCAGGCTATACCCCGTCTTCCGTCGCGGATCGTGGGGATCGGCCGCATTATTTGGAACACGCGCGCGAGTCCCTTTCCCGTTGACGACCAGCAATTGATCCCCATTCCCCACTATCGCCAGCGTCGTGGGATACCACCCCGCTGGGATATATCCCTGAACTTCCATTCTCTTCCCATCGACCACGGCTACGGCCTTCACATCCCCAAATTTCCCGTATAGGGTTTGAGCATCCCCCGAAACGGCCAACCCCCTCCGCCCC
>CAZCKE010000328.1:0-5056 GCA_964499005.1 uncultured Tepidisphaeraceae bacterium | reverse complement strand
CTGTAATCGTAGTGGACGACTTTGGTCCGGTCGTGGAAACCGATGGTCTCCAGGGTCCGCACGTGCCGGGCGATCGTGGCCGGGTCGCGGCCGAGGAACAGGTCCTCGAACGCGGCGAAACCGTCCATGGTGTCGCCGGAGCCGTACCCGGTCAGGCCCTCGTCGGTCTCCACCCGGACCAGGGTGGCGTCGAACGCCTGGCGGGGCACCGGATCCCACGCCGCGCGGAACGGCGGGTCCAGCGGCAACCGCATCCGGTGGAGCCGGATAGCGGTGATCTTCACCCCGGTTCCCCAGCGCCCGGCGAAGGGTCCGCGGGCGCGGTGTAAAACGGGTTGGTGGGTGGGCCGGTGTGCTGCGTCGGGGGCGGTTTCGGGGTCGGCTCGTTCGAGATGGGGGGTGACGGCGGCGCCGACCTGGGGGGCGGGCTCCTGGAGGGCTTGGCGAATTTCCTCGCTGGTGACGGTGGTCTTGCGCGGCAGGCCGCTGATCATGTCGCGGCCGCGGACTTCCATGGTGGGCTCGCCATCGCCCTGCGGGGCGGCGGAGCCGATCTCGATCTTGATGCGCTCAGCCATCTGTTCGCCGATGGCCATGTTGTAGGTTTTTTTCATGTGGTTGACGATGGCTTCGTCGAAGTCATCGCCGGCGACGCGGACGGATTCGCAGACGCTGATGTCACCGAGTGAGATGATGGCGATTTCGGTGGTACCGCCGCCGATGTCGACGATCATGCTGGCGGTGGGCTCGGAGACGGGGAGCCCCGCGCCGATGGCGGCGGCCATGGGCTCCTCGACGAGGTAGACACGTCGGGCGCCGGCCCGCTCGGCGCTGTCGTAGACGGCGCGGCGCTCGACGGCGGTGATGCCCGAGGGGATCGCGATCACCACGCGCGGGCTGATGAAATGCTTTCGGCCGTGGACGCGGCGGATGAAGTAGGAGAGCATCGCCTGGGTGATCTCGAAGTCGGAGATGACGCCGTCTTTGAGGGGGCGGATGGCGGTGATGGAGCCGGGGGTTTTGCCGAGCATCTCCTTGGCGACGAGGCCGACGGCGTTTCCGTTCTGGAGGACGCGGTTGGTGCCCTTGTAGACGGCAACGACGGTCGGCTCGTTGAGAACGATCCCTTCGCCTTTGACGCAAACGAGCGTATTACAGGTGCCCAGATCGATACCCATATCGATGCTGAACATGCCCAGAAGGGAATCGAAGATCACGCATTTCTCCTGCGAAGAGCCGGCATGCAGCCTCGGATCGGCGCTCCGCACCAGCAAGGCCTCAAACGGAAGGGCCCGATCCATCGGGTCCGGGTTGAGATGCCCGGATTGCATAAAATAACCAGCGCGGGTGTGGTAAGCAAATGAGCCGTATCGGCGGCGGCAGCCGTTCAGGGTTTGGCAAGGCAAGAAAGTGAACCGCCGAGCCGCCAAGGACGCCAAGAAGATTTGGAAATGAAAGTCATCAAATCATCGTTGGTTTTCCCGGCGTTTTTGGCGCTTGGCGGTTTATTCTATCTTTTGAAGATTGCAAATTGTAACTGCTGTCCAGAGTCGCCTATACTCGCCGGTCTACGTTGATGGAGAGGATCGCATGAATGTTTTGGTCGCCGGCGGGGCCGGGTATATCGGGTCGCACACGGTGAAACGCCTCAAGGAGGCCGGGCATGTGCCGGTGATTTTCGACAACCTTTCGCGCGGGCATCGGGAGGTTGTGAACATCCTCAAGGCGCCGGCGATCATTGCGGACCTGAATGACAAGGCGGCGGTGCTGGGGGCGATGCGGCAACACAAGATCGATACGGTCATGCACTTCGCGGCGTATGCGTATGTCGGGGAGAGCGTGCAGCATCCGCTGATGTATTACCGGAACAACGTGGGGGTCGCGATCAACGTGCTGGAGGCGATGAGGGAGGCGGGGGTGGAGCGGTTTGTGTTTTCCAGCACGTGCGCGACGTATGGAAATCCCGACAAGGTTCCGGTGACCGAGGGCGAGAAGCAGGCGCCGGTGTCGCCTTATGGGCGCAGCAAGCTGATGGTGGAGCAGATTCTGGCGGATGAGGTGGTTGCCAATCCGAAATTCAAATTCGCGGCGCTGCGGTATTTCAACGCCAGCGGGTGCGCGATGGACGGGTCGCTGGGGGAGGATCACAACCCCGAGGGGCATCTGATTCCGGTGGTGCTGCAGGCGATCATGGGGGTGAGGCCGGGGCTGGAAATTTTTGGCACGGATTATCCGACGCCCGATGGGACCAATATCCGGGACTATATTCACGTGGACGATCTGGCCGACGCGCACATTCTGGCGATGGAGAAGATGAAAGAGGGGCAGCCGATCCATTTGAATCTGGGAACGGGCAAAGGGTTTTCTGTGAAGCAGATCATCGCGGCGGCGGAGAAGGTGACGGGAAAAAAAGTGCCGGTGAAATATGGGCCGCGCCGGGCGGGGGATGCGATCGCGCTGTATGCCGATCCGTCAAAGGCGAAGAGCGTGCTGGGATGGGAAGCGAAGCACAAGGATCCGGAGACGATCATCGCATCGGCGTGGAAATGGTTCAGCGGGCATCCGAAGGGATATGCGGGGAAATGACGAAGCTCGAATTCACAAATGACGAAAAGGGCGCCGCGCGAGTTGTTTCGATCATCTGGTCATTGAGTCATCAACCGAATTCCGTCATTTCGCCCGGCGGTTGGCGCGCTTGAATTTAATCTTTGCCGCGGTGCGTGCGGCAGTGAATCCACCGAACAGCCTCACCGCCGCGCCGTATAGCGCGGGGAATTGGCGCCTGACGTGGCTGTCCGAGACGCTTTGGCCATTGGCGGCGGCGGATTTGATGGAGCGTAGAACATCCGGCTTGGACCATTTGCGGCGTTGTCGGAAGCGGGTGGGATCGATCTTTGCGAAGCGCAGCGCGGCATCGTAATGCCCGAAATGGCGCACGGCGGCGGCGTGGAGGCCGGGATTTTCCTTTTGGAGCGAGCCGCTGTTGAGGGCTTTGCCGGCCCGATGGCGGGTTCGCAGTTCCGAGGCGATCGTCGAGCGGTCCCAGTGTCGATAGCGGCTGATGTCATCGGCGTCGAGCCCGGCCGCTTGCAGCGCGCGCTGCCAGGAAGCGAAGAGACGGGTCTGAAGCGAAGCGAACGCGGCTTTGCCGAGTTCGTCGCGCCGGCGCGTGACGGCAGACCAGTGGAGCTCGTCGCCGCGGCGCTTGGCGGATTTGATCAGAGCGACGATTCGCGCGCGTGTCCAGCGCGGGCGGCGCACGAGTTGGGCATAATCTAGTCCCGCCGCCTCGACGGCTCTGCGATATGATTTGAAATGATATGCGGCGGCGGAGAGGAGCGCCTGATTGGTGCGCGCCAAACGATTATAAGATAAATCCTTACCTCGTTGATGGAGATTTTTTAGTTCGTTCAAAATGCGAGCGCGTGTCCACGCCATAATGAGGCATTCAATATCATAATCGTCTAACAAAACACAAGCGAAGAAACGTGTAGCATCAGGAACAAAATGGATGGCGTAATTAACCTGGACAAGCCGGCGGGAATCAGTTCCGCGGCCGCGCTGAATCGCATCAAACATTTGCTACCGCGCGGAACCAAAGTGGGCCATGCGGGGACACTCGATCCATTTGCGACCGGAGTTCTTCTCGTGCTCATCGGCCGCGCCGTGAAGCAAAGTCAGGCGCTGATGGATCAGCCCAAGAGCTATGAAACCATCGTGAAATTAGGGGCGACGACGGATACGGACGATCCGACGAGCGAAGAAAAAATGGTCGCAGGCGCGACGGCGCCGCAGTTGGAGCAAATCGAGGGTGTGCTGAAGACGATGACCGGCTGGGTGGAGCAATTGCCGCCGAAATATTGCGCCCTTAAGATCGGGGGACGTCGCGCGTACGATCTGGCGCGGCAGGGAAAGGCGGTTGAGTTGAAGCCGCGAAACGTCCGGATCGACGGGATTGAGATTCTTTCGTGGCAATGGCCGCTGCTGAAGCTTCGCATTGATTGCGGGCGAGGGACATACATCCGCGCGATGGCGCGGGATATTGGGGAGCGGCTGAATGTCGGCGGATATTTGCTTGAGCTTCGGCGGACGCGCGTGGGGCTATTTGATGTGGCAAATTCCGTCACGCTGGAACAAATCGCATGTGACGGGATCGTCCCCCATCTCCGCCCCGTCGGAGGGTGATTCGATCGAGAATCAAAATTCAAGAATCGAGAATTACTTGGGTTTGGCCACGCCGATGACGCCGCAGGCGATCCGGCCGCCGGCGTTTCCGGTGGGCTGTGAACCGTCATCCATTTTGTCGTGGACGATGACGGAGCGGCCGAGGATCGGGTCGCGGTCGCCGGCGATCGTGACGCCGGCGAGGACGATTTCGAGATGGGCGCGGCCATCGTCACCGGCATTGAGATTTCCCATGTCGCCGGGATGGTGATGCTCGGCATTGGGCAGGCCGTGCTGCTCGTGCTCGGGGTTGTAATGGCCGCCGGCGCTCATGCCTTTGGGATCGGAGCAATCACCGAATTCATGAATGTGAAAGGCGTGCTGGCCTGGAGTGAGGCCCATGATGTCGGCCATCACGGCAACTCCGGCGGGCGTCTGGGTGAAGGTGACGGTACCCATCACTTTGCTATCGCCCAGGGGATGGAGCACGGCGATGGCTGCGGTCACGCTGGCCAGGGGCGAGGCCGGCATGTCGGCGGCGAGGATGGCGCCCTGGTCCGATCTCGACGAGCTGGATTGATTGTGACAGCCGGCGAGAAAAATAATCGCGGTGGAACCAAGAACGGCGGCCCATGGAGCAAAGCGGATCATAAGGCGTCTCCTTCCCCTGCGGATATGTGATTATTGTCGCAGACGCGAATCACTGTTTCCAATGCCGCGCAACGCGACGTTCAGGGCATCGACGTTGCTGGCCAGCCGCTTGGCTTCGGTGACGTCGATGATCTGCTTCTGGAACATCTCGGTCAGGTGCTGGTCGAAGCTTTGGCTGCCGGCTTCGCGGTTGCCGACAGCGCCTTTGAGCTTGTCGAATTCGCCGTCGAGGATGTACTTG
>CAZCKE010000327.1:0-5070 GCA_964499005.1 uncultured Tepidisphaeraceae bacterium | reverse complement strand
AAAAACCGATCGGGCTCAATTTCGGCGAAGCGATGTCGATCATCGAAGCCGCCCGGACCAACGACGTTTTCCTGATGGAAGCGTTCATGTACCGCTGCCATCCGCAGATCGCCCAAGTGATCGAGCTGATCAAGAGCAAGGCGATCGGCGACGTGAAAGTCATCCACGCGACATTCAGCTTTCACTGGCCCAAGCCGTTCAACTCCGACAGCCGGCTGACGAAAAATGCCCTGGGGGGCGGCGGCATCCTGGACGTGGGTTGCTATCCGGTCAGCATGGCGCGGCTGATCGCCGGCGCGGCACTGGGAAAGGATTTTGAAAACCCCCTCGATGTTCGGGCCCTGGGGCATCTGGAATCGACCGGCATCGACGGTTATGCCATCGCCTGCCTCAAATTTCCCGGCGATATTCTCGCCCAGTGCGCGACGGGCGTTCAGCTCAACCAGGAAAACGTCGTGCGGATCTTCGGCACCGACGGGTCGATCTTCATTCCCGACCCCTGGACGCCGGCCCGGGAAGGGGGGACGGTCAAGATCGTCATCAACCGCGCGGGCAAGGGGGCAGAGGAAATCGCCATCGAGTCGCAGCCGCTTTACGCGCTGGAGGCGGACATGGTCGCAGGCAATATCAGCCGCCGGCAAGCGCCCGCCCCGGCGATGAGCTGGGACGACACGCTGGGCAACATGAAGACGCTGGACCAGTGGCGGCGGCAGGTCGGGCTGCTCTATGAATCCGAGCAATTGACCAAGCAGACACAGACCCACTCGCGCAAGCCGCTGAAAGTGTCGTTCAAGAACAACATGAAATACGGGCACATTCCCGGCGTCGACAAGCCGATCAGCCGGATCGCCTGTGGCGCGGATTTTTCCTCTCAATTGCCGCTGGACGCGATGGCGATCTGGGACCATTTTTACGAGCAGGGCGGAAATTTTTTCGATACCTCGTGGCATTACGGCGGAAACAACCGCGAGAACTCCGACACCTCGCTGGGCCAGTGGGTCCGCGGGCGCGGCATCCGCGACAAGGTCGCCGTGCTCGGCAAGGGAGGCCATACCCCCTTCTGCAATCCCAAGGACATCAATCAGCAGATCCTCAAAAGCATCGAGCAATCGGGCTTGGAATATCTCGATGTCTACATGATGCACCGGGACAACCCCGATGTGCCGGTCGGCGAATTCATCGATCTGCTCAACGAACAGAAGAGGGCGGGCCGCATCAAAGCGTTCGGGGGCTCCAACTGGTCGATTGCGCGCGTCGAAGCGGCCAATGAATATGCGCGTAAAAAGGGCCTGGAGGGGTTCACGGCCCTGAGCAACAATTTCAGCCTGGCGGTGATGGTCAATCCCCCCTGGGATGGCTGCCTGCACAACTCCGATCTGGAGGGCATTGCCTGGTTCAAAAAGACGCAGATGATCCAGATTCCCTGGTCGAGCCAGGCGCGGGGATTTTTCATTCCGGGCAAGGCGCGTCCGGACAAAATCGACGATCCCTTTTTGGCCCGCTGCTGGTTCAGCCCGGACAATTTCAAACGCCTGGACCGGGCCAACGACCTGGCGCGGCGCAAGGACGTCTCGCCGGTCGCGCTGGCCCTGGCGTACGTTTTACACCAGGAATTCCCGACGTTCCCGCTCATCGGCCCCCGGCAGATTAACGAAACACGCGACAGCCTGACCGCCCTCAACATCGAATTGACCCCGCAGGAAGTGAAGTGGCTCAGCCTGGAAGCGTAGCCGTGCGGCACGGGCTGCCGGCCTGTGCCACGTCTACTGCGATAATTTCAGCTCCACCGATTTTTTCTCGCCCGGCTTGAAATCGATGTTGGTCACCGCCACGTGCCCTGCTGCGTCGCGCGCGGTGATCTGGTACTCGCCGTAGAACGCGCGTGTGGTGAAACCACCGTCGGCGGAGGTGGCGCCGCGAACATCGGTCCACCAATCGTGGTGGATCAGCCGCATCAGCCGGTCATAGGACGGCTTTGGAGTCATATCTTTTCGCAACATGCCGGCCGGGGCGCCGAGCCACGCTCCGTAATCGCTGAAATCCCAGTAGGTGATCGCCTGCACGGCGGGATGGCTGAACAGGACGGAGTAAAACTGCTCGAGATAATCCGCCTGCTCGGCTTCACCCTGCGGCGTTGAGAACCAGTTGGTCGCCGAAGGTCCCTTGGTATCCGGCGGGCGATGCTCGCCGCTGACGACCGTCGTCTCGGTGAAATGAATCGGCAATCCGAATTTCGCGAACGTCGCGGCGGTTCGCCAGACGCGGGTGATCGGCCAGTTCGCATCGTGCATGTGCGACTGGATGCCGATGACATCGGGAAGCTGGTGGCGGGCTTGGAGATCGGTCAGAAGCTGAATGTTGGCCGAGCCGGTGTTGTAATCGTTGTAGGTGAAGGTTTCGCCGGTTCCCGTGCCGGCCTGGCGTGCCCAATCCAGCGAAGTTCCCACTTCAACCGCCGGTCCATCGCGCCGGGCCCAGGCGCCGACGCCGTTTTTGAACTGCGAGGCGGTATTGGCTTCATTGACGACATCCCAGATGTGAACGCAGTCGCGGAAATGATCGATCGTTTCCGTCACGCGATTGTGCAGCAGGGCGATGGTCTGGTCCGGGTCATTGGGCGCCCAGGACGGATAGACCTCGTGCCAAACCAGCGGATGCCCCTTCACCTCGATCCCATGGTCGCGGCACCACAGGGCCATTTCACGAAGGCGAGCGTCGTCGGTGCGGCCTTTCCGCGGCTCAAAGGCGCCCCAATAAAACGGAAGGGTCGCGTAGTTGAGCAGGGCCGCGAAACGCTGCTGGTATGCCTCCTGTATGGGATCGTGGGCTTTGGGATTGAGGTTAAAAATATTGGCGCCGAATCGAAACGCGTGGCGCGTCTGTGTCACCTGCACGGTCACGCCGGGCGCGGGGCGTCCCGCCGCATCGCGAACGATCAGGCTCAGTTCCCCCTTGCGGTAGCGCTCGATGCGCTCGGCGATCGCCTCGGGCTTGATCGCCTCCTGGGCCGCGATGCTGTCGGGATCGGGGCCGAGATTTTCCAGTTGAACGTCGGAGATCTCGATCTGGCCGGCCTGCTGCCCCACCTGAAATCGCAGGGCCAGCCCTTTTTTGGGATAACCGCTCGAGACCGCGGTCAGATCAAAGTCCTGCCATTGATCCGTCAGCCTGGGCGACTGCTCGATGAAGGCGCTATATGGGGGCCCCGCGGTCTCGATGACCACCCGCATGGAATTGCCCGTTGACGAGCGGCCTCGAAACCGCAGCCGAACCCGCGAGTCGATGGGGACGTCGGGGAGAATTTCCCGGCCGATCTGAATGCTCCAGAGCGGATCGGTCGCTTGGTGGATGGTGATGTGAAGGGTCTGCCCCTTGAGCTCGTACGCCGCCGCGCCCTCGGAGGGGCGAATGATGTACCAATCGCCGCCGCTCAGCAGGTCGGCGGCGCCGGCTTGACCCATCCCCAAAGTAAAAAAGAATAAAAGGACCAGGCCGATGGCGCCGCGGCCGCCGCAGCGATGGGATGGTTGAGGCACTGTTGGGACTCCTGTTGCAGAATGTTTTCACTCCGCGACAACGCCCGCGAGGCCCTGGTTTGTTTGCATTCAGCGGGCGGCTGCCACGGTCGGAGGCGTGGGCAATTTCAAGACCCAGCCGATGGTGAGCTTGTTCTCATCCGCGCCGATCAGCGTCTTGTTCGCCTCATAAAGCTTATCCACCATCTTGGAATCGCCGTAGAGCTTGATGGAAATTCGTTCCAGCGTATCGCCGGAGACGACGGGATACTCCGTCGCGGTATTCAGCGGCCCCGTGATGTCCGCCGCCCGGCGCACCATCGGCGTGCTGCGCTCGGCTTCGCCCAGTTCGGGGATCACCAGCGTCTTGCCCACCTTCAGGTGCTTGGGATCGACGCCGGGGTTGGCCTTGAGAATTTTGTCGTAGTATTTGCCGTTGCCGTAGACCGACTCGGCGATCGACCAGATGCTTTCGCCGGAGGCGATCCTGTGCGTGCGCTCGGTACGCTGGGGGCTCGGATCGGAGATCGTCGGCGCGCCGCCGGCAAACTCCGTAGGCCGCGTCGAGGGGTCGGCGGTCGGCGCCGGATCATTCGACGGCGTTGCCGCCGAGAGGCTGGGAACGTCGATCAGCGCGGGATGATTCTGCGCCGTCGGCGTCATCTCCGGAGTGCGGATTGCGACATCCGGATGATCGATCGACGGCGTCACGGTGTGCTGCGGCTGCCCGTCGGTGAGCTTGGGCGTCCCCCCATTCAGCATGGAATTCCAGTCCGCGTTGGAACCGGCCGTCGGCTGCGTCGTGGGCGCGGGATCGGTGGGCGGGGGCGTGGTCCCGCCGCCATCGGTGTCGGGTTTATTGGGAACACTGGGAGCTCCCGCGCCCGGCGTGGACGGCCCATTGGGATCCGTCGGCCTCGGGGCCGGTGTCGAATCCCCGGTCGGCTTGAGGGCGATCTGCTCGTCAGTGGGATGGCTTGATGAGCCGGAGCCGCCGGCCATGAGGACAATCACATAGACCGTCAACGTCGCGATGAGGATCGCGCCGACAGTCAGTCCGAACTTCACGTCTTTACGCATGGGTGGGACTCCTTTCCCAACGATGATCCATTTGGATGTCGCGCTGGGCCGGGATCAACCGGCCGTGCGCTGTAGCTGCCCGACGGGCGGGCGATTTGGCCGCGATTCGTCTTCGGCGCCGCGACCCCACAGCAACATGGGCGCCGCGATCGCCACAGACGAATACGTTCCTACCAATATGCCAATCAATAGCACAAATGTAAAGCCGTGGATCCCCGCGCCGCCCATGAAATACATGAACGAGACGGTGATGATGGACGTTCCGGCCGTCAGCAGGGTGCGCGACAGGGTCTGGTTGATCGCAGTGTTGATGACCGTCCGGTCCAGGTGCCCGAACTTGCCCCGGTTTTCGCGGATTCGGTCGAACACGACGATCGTATCGATCATCGAATAGCTCATGATCGTCAGGATGCCGGCCACCACCGTCAGATTGATGCGGAACGGCTCGATCTGGAGCGGATTATGGTGCCAAAAA
>CAZCKE010000326.1:0-5098 GCA_964499005.1 uncultured Tepidisphaeraceae bacterium | reverse complement strand
CCGATTCCCTGCCGGGATTCGTGTCGGATCACAATCTGGTGGAGGACCGCTTCTCCCTTGATGAGGAACGCCCGGTGAACCTCGAAGGCTGGCAAAAAGCCACGGGAAGCGACAGGAATTCTCGCGTTTCGACTCCCGGTGAAACGTTCATCGACGCCGTCGGTCATGATTTTCATATGACCTCCAAAAGTCCCGCTGTTGGAGCCGGTCAGCCCGTCGGTCTTCCCAAAGGTGCGAGCGTGGATATGGATGGCGTCTCCTTCGGCGCGACTCCTGATATCGGAACGTATCACTCCACCACTCGTCCCTCGGAGCATGCTGGGAAATGATCGACGGATGAGCAGCGCAGCGACCCAATCTCGCCCCGCCTTCCTCGTCACCATCGATACCGAAGGGGACAATCTCTGGGCCCGCACGCAGGAGATCACCACCGAGAATTCCCGCTTTCTGCCTCGATTTCAGTCGCTGTGCGAAAAATACGCCGTACGCCCGACCTATCTCACCAACTGGGAAATGGCCGTCTGCCCGATCTACGGGGAATTCGCCAAAGACGTGCTGAAGCGCAACACCGCTGAGATCGGCATGCACCTGCATGCCTGGAACTCGCCGCCCCTCAAACCGCTCACCGAAGACGACAACCGCCATCATCCTTATCTGATCGAATACCCCGAAGCCGTGCTCCGCGAAAAGGTCAAGGTGATGACCGACACGCTGGAGCAGACCTTTGGCGTCAAAATGCTCAGCCACCGCGCCGGCCGATTCAGCTTCGACGAAGTCTACGCCCGCGCCCTGGTCGATCACGGCTATCTCGTCGACGGCTCCGTCACACCGCACGTCTCCTGGAAGACCTATGCCGGCGATCCCAAAGGCAAAGGCGGCACCGATTTCTCCAAGTTCCCCGAAGAAGCCTATTTCCTCGACCCCGCCGACATCCGCAAAAGCGGCGACAGCCCGCTGCTCGAAATCCCCGTGACCGTGACCGCGCCCTATTTCGCTGAGTTGGTTCCGCGGATCCGTTCGATCCTGAGCGTTTTGCCTCTGGGGAACAAAGTGTCCAATCGCCTATTTCCCCGGCTCGCCTGGCTCTATCCCAAGGGCAAAAATCACCGCATGCTTCCGCGCCTGATGCAGACGGCTTTGCACGAGCGGCGCGATTTTGCCGAGTTCATGATCCATTCGTCTGAGCTGATGCCCGGCGGCAGCCCCAATTTTCCCAATGGTCCCGCCATCGAGCGGCTGTACGTCGCTCTCGAATCGCTCTTCGCCTTCGCGAAAGAGCAATTTCAGCCGGTCACGATGCACGAATATTACAAGCGCTTCACAAGACGCGTCGCGAGTGAACCGCTGGCGAGGGCCGTCTGATGGACTTTCGCGGGCTGGATCGCTGGCTCTTCCCTTACTTGGCTCAATCCGCCAAACGCCGATTGCCGCGCCCCGGCGAAGAAGTCCATCTGCTCCTTTGCATTGCCGATCATTACGAGCCGGGCAACGGCGGCGTCTCCCCCGAAACCGCACGACAGCGCGTCAAGCACTGGGTGGATGATTATCCGCGCACCGTCGGCCAGATGCGCGACAGCGACGGCCGCCCGCCCCAGCATTCCTTTTTCTACCCCATGGAGCAGTACGTTGCCTCCGACGTCGAGAAATTGGCCGACCTTTGCAAAGCCGGCTTCGGCGAAGTCGAAATCCACCTTCATCACGACCGCGACACCTCCGCCGCTCTGCGCGAAAAGCTCCTCTCCTACAAATCGCTCTTAGTTGAAAAGCACAACCTGCTCAGCCGCGATAAAAATACCGGCGAGCTTGCATTTGGCTTCATCCACGGCGATTGGGCGCTGGACAATTCCCTCCCCAATAAAAGCTGCTGCGGCGTCAACAACGAGCTTGATGTTTTGCGCGAAGCCGGCTGCTATGCCGATTTCACTCTCCCCGCCGCCCCCAGCCCGGCGCAAACCCGCAAGATCAACAGTATCTATTACGCCAAGGACGATCCCAACCACCCCCGATCCCACGACGACGGCGTCGACGTCGGCGCCGCTCCCGCGCCTGCCGACTCGCTGATGCTCATCCAGGGCCCGCTCCTGTTCAACTGGCAAAAACGGAAATGGGGATTAATTCCCAAAATCGAAAACGCCTGCGTCCAAGCCAATCAGGCTTTGGACATCGAACGCGTCGATCTGTGGCTCCGCGCCCGCGTGCAGGTTCCGACGCGCCCCGACTGGTTTTTCGTCAAGCTTCACACCCACGGGGCTCCCGAATCCAATGCCGCCGCGCTGATTGGCGAAAAGGGAATGCGTTTCCATCGCGATCTCGCTTCCCGCGCCGCCGCCGACCCGGCATTTCATTACCATTACGTCAGCGCTTGCCAGATGTACAATCTCGTCTTGGCCGCCGAGGCCGGCTGGAAGGGCAGCGTCGCCGACGCGTTGGATTATCGCTTAATTTTCAACAGCGCGTCCGCAACAGCCCGGCCACCGGCCACGAGCTTTGCCGCGACCAATTCACCTGCTACAGTCCCCCAAACCATTTGAAAGCGAGGCATCGACCGCATGGCGACAAAAGTTTTAGTAACCGGTGGAGCGGGATATCTCGGCTCCGTCCTCTGTGAACATCTGCTGGACAAGGGATACCACGTCACCGTCCTGGATTCGCTTCTCTACGGGCAGCATTCGCTCCTGCATCTCTGCCCGCGAAAAGGGTTCAACTTTTTATTCGGCGACGCCCGCAACGAGGCTCTCATCGCGCCCCTCGTTCGCGAAGCGGATGTGATCATTCCCCTGGCCGCTGTCGTCGGCGCACCCGCCTGCGACCGCGATCCACTCCTGGCCAAGACGGTCAATCTCGAAGCCGTCCGCTTGCTACTGAAGCTGCGCAACCCCAGGCAACTGATCGTCTACCCCAACACCAACAGCGGGTATGGCACCAAATCCGGCAGCACCTTTTGCACCGAAGATACGCCGCTCGACCCGATTTCTCTCTACGGCAGCACCAAGGTCGAAGCCGAAAAAGAATTGCTCGCATCCCCTAACGTCATCACGCTTCGCCTGGCGACCGTCTTCGGCTCCTCCCCGCGCCCGCGGCTGGATCTGCTGGTCAACCATTTCGTCTACGCCGCCGTCACCGATGGCTATCTCGTTCTCTTCGAAAAAGATTTCAAGCGGAATTACATTCACATTCGCGACGTCGCCGACTGCTTCATCCACTGCATCGAAAACAGCGCCAAGATGATCGGCCGCCCCTACAACGCCGGCCTCGACGAGGCCAATCTCTCCAAATGGGAACTGGCCCAGAAGATCAAGCAACACGTTCCTAACCTCTATATCGAAGCCGCCGCCATCGGCTCCGACCCCGACAAGCGAAACTACATCGTCTCCAACCAGCGTCTCCGCGAAGCCGGCTTCACCGCCAAACGCTCGCTCGACGATGGGATCAAAGAGTTGATGATGGCCTACAAAATGCTGGGCCGTCATCCGCTCAAAAATGTGTGAGAATTTCCGTTGGCGCGAGCAGAGACATTAGAAGCTGTTTCGAAACCTCCCGCGCGCTGGTGCGTCGCGGATGGCGGAGGCTGGCAAGAAACGACGACGAACAGTATTAGAGCCAAATACGGCCAGGAGGAGCGACGCCGTCAGCCTCCACCAGAAGCAAGCAACGCCCGCGCGAGGTTTTGAAACAGCTTCTATAGAGGAAATGCATGATCGCGACGGATAAAAAGTCGGATGGCTCGTTGTGGAGCGGTGTCAGGCGGGCTTATCAAGACGAAATGCAAATGCAATGCAGGAATGGCGAGAGAAACCATGTCGGGCCCCAAAAGTTTTCTCTCGCCCCTCCCGCACCCTCCCCACTCACATCCTTTTCCCCTCAACCGTCCGGCGTACAGAGCAATTCAAACGGAACTGCGTGCGAAGCGGAGGTCATTGCCAACCAGATAAATTCTTTTTGTCTTTCTTCTGCCAGACGCTTGAGGGGAAGCGGGAAGAGGGTGGAAGGAGCGCGAGGGAGGCGGGAGAAACACCTTGGGGCCTTATGGGGTTTCTCCCGCCTCCCTCGCATTGCATTTAGTTTTCTTCAAAGCAACCGCCTAAAGCCGTTTTGCCAGCAAATCGCCTGCGCACGGCCCAAATCCTTCTCGATTTCAAGAGGATGTGAACCATGCTCGGCGACATAACAGCCGTGATCCTTGCCGGAGGTTTTGGCACGCGCCTCCGCTCGGTCGTCGCCGACCGGCAAAAAATCATGGCCTGGGTGGCCGGCCGCCCTTTCGTGACCTATTTATTCGATCAGGTGATTGCAGCCGGCATCCGCCGCGCGGTCCTCTGCACCGGCTACATGGCCCAGGAAATTGCCGCCGAACTGGGCAATCACTACGGCCCGCTTCAATTGTCCTATTCGCGCGAGATGCAACCGCTGGGAACGGCTGGAGCGCTTGCTCAAGCCGCCGCACTCTTTTCCTCTCCCCATCTCCTGGCAATGAACGGCGACTCCTATTGCGACGCCGATTTGCAGGGATTGATGAATTGGCACATGACCAATTCCGCCGTCGCGACCCTGCAATTGGCTGAGGTGCCTGATACGTCTCGTTATGGCCGGGTCGTTATCGATCAAGCGGGGCGAGTATTGCGATTCGATGAAAAGGCTGCCGCCGCCGGCCCCGGCCAGATCAATGCCGGAATCTATTGTCTGGCCAAGGAGGCGCTCTCCACCGTGACCTCCGGCCAATCCGTTTCGATCGAGCGCCAAATCTTTCCCTCCCTCATCGGCCATGGAATTTTCGCTCGCGGTGGGGCGGGTAAATTTCTCGACATTGGCACTCCCGAATCGTATGCCCAGGCCGAATCTTTCTTCCGCGCCGCCGCATCCGACGGAAAGGCTCCGTCATGAGCCGCCGCAAATTTGTCGCCCTCGATCGCGACGGCACCCTGATCGTCGAGCGCAATTATCTGGCCGATCCCCGAGGCGTCGAGTTGCTCACCGGTGTCATCCCCGGCCTGAAAAAAATGCGCGATCTCGATCTGGGCCTGATCGTCATCACCAATCAGTCCGGCATTGGCCGCGGCTATTTCGATCTTCCCACCCTCAACGCCATTCATTTTGAGAT
>CAZCKE010000325.1:0-5107 GCA_964499005.1 uncultured Tepidisphaeraceae bacterium | reverse complement strand
GCGATTTCGGCCTCATCGACACCGCCGGCCGCAGCCCCAACGACACCCTCAAGCTCAACGAGCTCAAAACCTTTTTGGCCGCCGGCAAGCCCGACGAGGTGCATCTGGTTCTCTCGACCACCGCCAGCCAGTCCTGCGCCGAGCTGGCCGTCTCCCGTTTCGCCGATGTCCGCATGGACAAACTGATTTTCACCAAACTCGACGAGGCCGCTCACGTCGGCTCGGTCCTCAATATCGTCCGGAAAGTGAACAAAGGCATTTCCTACGTCACCACGGGGCAGGATGTCCCCGAAGACATCGAAGTAGGCAAAGGCCGCCGGCTCGCACGCGTAATTCTTGGAATGAACGATTAAGCAATGAAAAAGGAATTTCCAATGTCAGTCCTGATCGACCAGGCGACACAACTTCGACGGATTGTTCATCAGGCCAATCGTGCCACCGTCATTGCCGTCACCAGCGGCAAAGGCGGCGTCGGCAAGAGCAACATTGCCGTCAATCTCGCCATCAAGCTTGCTTCCGCTCACAAAGAAGTAGTCCTCCTAGACGCCGACCTCGGCCTCGCCAACGCCGATGTCCTCTGCAACGTCGACCTCCCCTCCAACCTCTCACACGTCATCGCGCGCAAGCGCGAATTGGCTGAGGTCATGGTCGACGCTCCCGGCGGTTTCCGACTCATCGGCGGCGCTTCCGGTCTGGCCCGCATGGCAGACCTCTCTGATCTCGACCGCCAGCAACTCGTCAACGCCCTGGCCGATCTCGAGGCCCGTACGGATGTCATCCTCATCGACACCGGCGCCGGCATCAGCCCCAACGTCCTCTCCTTCACCCGCTGCGCCGATGAAGTTCTCGTCGTCACCACTCCCGAGCCCACGGCCATCACCGATGCGTACGCCGTCATCAAAGTCATCAGCCGGGATGCCCCCGACCGCCCCCTGAGCCTATTGGTCAACCAGGTCCGCGAGCCGCTCGAAGGCCGGCAGGTCTACGAGCGAATCTCCAAAGTCGCCCGGCAGTTCCTCGGCGTCCACGTGCTCGACGCCGGCTCCGTCCCCAGCGACCCCGAAGTCCCCGCCGCTGTCCGCCGCCGCACCCCGTTCCTGCTGGCCAACCCCCGTTCCCCCGCCAGCCTCGGCGTCGCCCAACTCGCCATGCGACTCCAGCGCGGCATTGCCCCCGCCGACCAGCGGGGCGGCGGCTTCTTTAACCGCATGAGCCGCTGGTTCAGGAAATAAACGTCCCATGGAGACCCTCATGGCAACCCGAATCGCCGCCGTTTTATCGCTTCTTGCCTTCGTCGTCTGTCTCGTCGTTGGCGGTTTGGAAGTCGGCAATTCCTTCACCACAACAGTCATGCGGGCCGTGACGGCAATGCTGGCCACTCTGGTTATCGGACTGGTCGTAGGCGCTATGGCCCGCAAAATGCTCGATGAAAATCTAAAGTCCCAAGAGGAAAAATTGAAAAAAAGATAGGCTCAAGTACCCCAGAGTGACCGATAAACCCAATTGGCTTCGCTCCATATCAGCCAAGGAGACCTAGAAAATGCGAACCGCGTTCAAGACCCACGGATCGGGAGGACATATGTCCAAAGGACTCACCTCGAAGCCCTCGGTTAAAGACATCAAGGAAGTCTGGACGGATTATAAAAAACACAAATCCGAATCCCTTCGCAACACCCTGATGGAGCATTACCTCCATCTCGTCCGCTACAACGCCGAGCGCATTCACGTCAAACTCCCCGACGAAGTCGAGCTCGACGACCTCATGTCCGCCGGCATCTTCGGCCTCATGGACGCGATCAACGCCTTCGACCTCCATCGCGGCGTCAAGTTTGAAACCTACTGCGCCCCTCGTATCCGCGGCGCCATCCTCGACGAACTCCGCTCCATGGACTGGGTCCCGCGCCTCGTCCGTTCCCGCGCCCACAAGCTCGACACCGCCGCCAAGGCCCTCGAAGCCGAACTGGGCCGCAGCCCCACCCAGCAGGAAGTGGCCGGCCGCCTCAAGGTCTCTATGGGCGAATTCGAGAAAATGGCCAAGGACGCTAGCGCCGTCGGCCTCGTGTCGTTATCGCGCAAATGGTTCGAGACCGATTCCAATAAAGACGTCCGCGAGATCGACGTCCTGGAAGACAAGCGCGGCGCCGACCCCGTCCGCGAAATCCAGCG
Source organism: uncultured Tepidisphaeraceae bacterium (assembly GCA_964499005.1). Taxonomy (GTDB): domain Bacteria; phylum Planctomycetota; class Phycisphaerae; order Tepidisphaerales; family Tepidisphaeraceae; genus CAZCKE01. The sequence goes on along the minus strand of CAZCKE010000325.1, from coordinate 2,941 downwards.
CAAGGATCTGAAAGAACTAATGACCAAAGGCCTCTCCCGCGCCGAGCGCCTGATCATCATCCTGTATTACTTCGAAGAAATGACGATGAAAGAAATCGGCGCAACGTTGGATTTGAGCGAAAGCCGCGTGAGCCAGATGCACAGCTCGATCCTGGCCAGGCTGAAGGCTCAAATGGCCGACCGCAAAAAAGAACTCCAACAAGCCACCGCCGTCTAGCGCCTATCCCAAAACGAATTACTCGCTCGACGCTCAACGCCCAGGGTGCTCGCACCCTGGGCTTCTTTATTTCTCCGTTTACAATAACACGTCGAAACTCTGTACAAGACGCATGCTCGACAACCGAACCAAGCATCCAGGCCGCCCCCAGAGGTGACGTTTATCGTTCACATTAATTTCATCAAAAGCCTCGTGTCTTTTACCCAGTTGCTTCAATACTTTCCAAATTCACAAGGCGAGCCAAACCAAAAGATGGCGCGAACCATCAACCAACTCCACGGCGCCAGCGCAAATCCGCCCCAATAGCGGCCTTTAACAAGCCCCGGATTGACTCCGCTGGCTCTCCGATTTATCGTCCATTTCACGTGGGGGCGGCAGACCGGCCGATCCGCCATTTTTTGAGTGAAATCGCGTGAATCCTGAAACCCGTCAGCGCGCAGAAGTGCTGCTCCAATACACGTTCAAGAATCCCGATCTGCTCCGGGAAGCGCTGACCCACGCCTCCGTTGCCGACAAACGCCTCAACAGCAACGAGCGCATGGAATTCCTCGGCGACGCCGTGCTGGACCTGATCATTTGCGAAGCGCTGTATAAGAAGTTTCCCGAATACCTCGAAGGCGACCTCACCAAGATCAAGTCCGCCGTCGTCTCGCGCCGAACTTGCGCCGAAGTTTCCAACGAAACCGGCCTGATCGACCTGCTGATCATCGGCAAAGGGATCAGCAGCCGCGAAGCCATGCCCAGTTCGCTGGCCGCGGCGGTGTATGAATCGATTGTCGCCGCGATCTACCTCGACGGGGGATTCGATATCGTCAAGGAATTCGTCCTGCGCACGATGTCCCCCAAGATCGATTCCATCGCTTCCAACACGCATCAGCAGAATTACAAGGCCGTCTTGCAGCAGCATGCCCAGCGGACGCTTGGAGCCGCCCCCATGTACGAGCTTCTGGATGAGAAAGGCCCCGACCACAGCAAATGCTTCGAGGTTTGCGTCGTGGTCGACGGCCGCCGCTTCACCAGCGCCTGGGGCCCCAATAAGAAAATGGCCGAACAAAAAGCGGCGCTGCTGGCCTTGGAAGAGCTGGGCGTTTTCGACGCCAAGGAAGTCGATCAGGCCATCGACGAAATCGCGGAAGAAGCTGAAAAAGAGACCTAATATTGGGGACCGTGATGAGCACCAAAGAATTAAAAGCCGCCGCCATGAAATTGCCGCCGAAAAAACGGGTCCAACTGGCCGAACAACTTCTGGCCAGTATCGATGCCGAAATTCAGCGCAAAATTGATGCTGAGTGGGCCGCAGAGGTTGAGGACCGGATTGACGCTCTGGACGCCGGTGAAATGCGTTCCGAGCCCAGTTCCAAAGTCGTGAAACGAATCCGGAATCGGTTGCGACGGTGAAAATACGAGTCGCCAGCGCTGCACGTCTTGAATTGGCCGCTGCTGCCTATTGGTATGACGCTCAGAAACCCGGTCTGGGCGATGAATTCATGGACGAATATTTGCAAGTGGAGCAGCGGATTCAAGCGTTTCCGTTGGCTTCGCCGAGAGTTTCGAGGCGATCACGCCGTTGCCGATTTGATCGTTTCCCTTATGGCGTCATGTATCAAATTCGAGACGAGACTATTTACATCATAGCAGTCATGCATCTGCACAGATCACCCCGCCGTTGGCGTGATCGCGAACAAGAATTCTGAATGAGTTAGCGATCTATTTCGCAATCCCCAAATCCGCCGTCGTAAACAGCGCCTCAAATACATACCCCGCCGATTCGATGTTCTCCTTGGCTCCTTCCTGCCGGTCGATGACCGCGACAATTCGGTCGATCACCGCCCCGGCGTCTTTCAGCGTCTTGGCCGCCTCCAGTACTTGGCCGCCGGTGGTCAGGACGTCTTCGACGATCATGACGGTTTCGCCGGGATTGAGCACACCTTCGACGAGTTTGCTGGTGCCGTAGTCTTTTTTCTGGTTGCGGATGATGACGAACGGCTTGCCGCAAGCGATCGCCGCCGCTGCGGCAAGCGGCACAGCGCCCAGCTCGGCGCCGGCGATGCGATCGACCTTGGCGGAGACTTTGGCCGCGAAGAGTTTGCCGAGTTCCACTAAAACATCCGGCTGCGTCTCAAAGCGGTATTTGTCGAGGTAATAATTGCTTTTGCCCCCGCTTCGCAGCGTAAATTCACCGCGCAGAAGTGACACGTCCGCGATCCGTTTGGCCAGTTGTTCTCGTGAGATGGGAGGGTTTTGCATCATGGCCGACACTATGGGGTCGGCGCGGCGAATCGTCAATCGTCCGTTTCGGCGCTCACCACGTCGAGAGCGGAACGGCCGGAGCGGCGAGCCTCGATCCACAACTCCACCCACATCCCCATCCCCAACATGAATAGCCGCAATAGCTCCAATAGCAATCGCTGGGTCGCAGATTGTACTTGTCGTATTCGTAGCTGAATCGCTGCGGCGGCTTGAGCTCACGAGAGAGGTCGCCGTCAAAACATTTCGGCGGCTGCCCAATCGTCGGCCCGACCAATTCCAATTCCGGCCGCGGACCCGTTGATGCAGGGCGCGTCTCGGAAACGGGCGCCAGCAGATTCACCGCTCGCCCAGCCAAGACATCCCCCGCGTCAAAGAGCCTTTTAAAACCGTTATCCATTTTCAGGTTGCCGACGGAATGCCCAACACCGACGGCCCAAAAACGGCCCCTTGCCCTCACCTCTACCTACATTCCCT
>CAZCKE010000324.1:960-5122 GCA_964499005.1 uncultured Tepidisphaeraceae bacterium | reverse complement strand
GGAATGTACCTAACTCCTTTCAATCGCGCTAGACTAAAATGCAACCCGCTCTAGCCCTCCACCATTAGCCCCCCAATCACCCGCAGGGTATGCCCAGCCACCGCGGAACATGCGCCCTGTACTGGCGGTACGCCTCGCCGAACTTTGCCTCCAGAGCGCGCTCCTCGCGAGGCACGAGGATGCTCACCACCACACATAAGACGATCAATCCGGCGAACACGATGATGCTTCCATATAGCACTGCCCAGCCGAGCCACAAACCTAGTTCGGCAAGGTACATCGGGTGTCGGCTGTAAGCGTATGGGCCGCGCGTCATCAGGATCTTCGGGTTCCAGTTGAGTTCCACCCGCTCGGGGAGCTGGGCGGAATGGGCATAGCCCTCAGCGGTCAGCCAAATCAGGACAACGACACCGCTGGCGACCGGGAGTACCCCCAGCAGGTTCCAGACCGATGCCCTGCCATGCGCCCATCCGTATCGAGGGCCCAGCAGCGAGATCGCCCACGGTAGCACCCCGTGCGCGAGTGGGATGGCAACCAAGTAGACGAGTGGAGACAATACAAGGGCCAGTCGCCTGGAAAGAGAAAAGCTCCTGTTTCTTTTTCGTCGGTCTGACATTACGCCGGCTTGTGACCGCCTTTTCCCGACGGCCGGGCCACCGGGTAATACTCCCCTTTGTAGTCTTTGGGCTCTTCCGGCGCGGCCGGAGCCACAACCGGTTCGGCCGGGCCGCCAGAGAGTTGCTTGACGGCCGCGGGACCAGCAGCGGCAGCAGGAGCCTGAGGCAATTGGTCCTTGCCGGCCTTGATCGAAGCGATAAGGCTTTGCTCCATCGCCTGAAGCTGGGCCATGTCGGCGGAGGTAACGAGCGGCTCGACTTTTTTGGGGTCGGAAGAGGATGAGGAAGAGGGAACGTAGCGGCGCTGTTCGCGCTTCTTTTTTTTCTCGGGACGGCCCAGGCCGCCTCTGAGCATGAATTGGATCAGGGCCGGCCAGGCAAGGCCGATGACCAGGAAGGAGCCGAGGGTCCACATCTGAATGGCATACTTGGGAGAACGCCACCAGATGTAGGTGTACTTGACGTGGGCGCCATGTTTGTTGGCGTCGGCAAGGAAGTCGGCAACGGTGTGCTTCTCCGCGGGGTTCCACGGAATGAAGTAGGAATGCCCGGCCAATATCCGGAAATCGGACGTGGAACGCGCCTGTCGAAAGATATCGTTGGCGGCGAGAATGGCGCGGAGCCCGTCGTTGCTCGCGCTACCGTATTGCGCTTTGCAGACGGAGTCGAGAGTGTCGCCGGCCTTGCCCACGTAGACTTTGGTGCCGGGGTATGGGTAGGAGACGTCGGAGGCATCGTCCCTGGGCTTGGGCTCGTAGGGAATCGGAGCGATGAAAGAGTAAGGAACGAGGCGCGCTAGCTTGGAATATTCATCGGGGGGCGTGAGGGCCAAGTAGGTTACCAATTGGCCCTCAACCGTCTGGCCGCCGTTGGTGGGAGAAGAGCCGGGAGGATAGACCATCACATCGCTGATCCAACTGACGGACTCTTTGGTCTTGGGATCAACCACCGGAGGGCGCAGGATATATTCCTCGAAGGTTGTCGGATCCATCGCGCGATGGCTGGCAGGAGCATCGTTACCGGCGCCGTTGATGTAGCCGATCGCGACCCCCAGTATGAGGCTCAGGACGATCCAATGCCACCATCTCATTTCCTCAATGAAACCCATAGGCTCCCTCCCCGAAACATAACACTCGCGGGACCCTTAGCCGAGTATGAACGGCCAGAAATATTAGAACTTGAGCAAAGGAAAGTTGCCAGTTGGCAAGGGCCGTTGAGATAGAGACGGAAAAGGTCTGAATTAGTTTCACGGCTTTGCCCTTCCTCTAATATGTCCGGATCGGTTGATTAGGGGACAAAAAAGAAAGCAAAAGGTTTGGCTGTATGGGTTTAAGCGATCTGGAGCAAGCGGCAGGCGCGGGGTTGCCGATGATGCGGCAACGATAGGAAATCTCCTGAGGGTCAAGCGCAATTAATGCCCGGTTGGATCGTCTGCGGCAAGCTCGGCAACCTGGTGCTCCAGGGCGCGGATGCGCTCCAGGAGATCGGGGAGTTGGGCGATCAGTTTGAGAACACGGCGGCCGTTGGCGGCGGGCGTTGCGGGAGACCCCATCAGGACCGTCTGGTCCGGGACATCGCCGACGACGCCGGCTTGGGCGGCGATCGTCACATTGTTGCCGAGATTGAGGTGGCCGACGACACCGGCCTGGCCGCCGATGGTGATGTGATGGCCGATTCGCGTGCTGCCGGCAATACCGACCTGGGAGACGATCATGCCGTCGGAGCCGATGGAGACGCCGTGGCCGATGGTGATCACGTCACCCAATTTTGTCCCTCGACTGATCGTGGTCCGGCCCAGGGTGGCGCGCTGAACAGTAGTGTTGGCGCCGATCTCGACATCATCTTCGAGGACGACGATTCCGATCTGGGGAATCTTGTGATGCTTGCCTTTGTGGGTGGCGTAGCCAAGGCCGTCGTGCCCGATGACAGTGCCGGCGTGAAGGATGACGCGATCGCCAAGAAGGCAATCATCGTAGACGACGGCGTTGGGATAAAGGATGCAATCGCTGCCGACGCGGGCGCGGGGGCCGACATAGACGCCGGGATAGACGATCGTGCCGGGACCGATGATGGCAGTAGGGTCGATATGGGCCTGCGGATGGACGCCGGTGTGGGGGTGCGTTCGATGGCCGTGGAGCAGGACGACGGCTTGCATGAACGCGTGGTAGGGGTCGCTGGTGCGGAGAAGGGTGACGCGATCGTTTTTTATATCCAGTCCGGCAATGACCGCGGTGGCGCGAGTGGTGGAGAGAAGCTTTTCGTATTTGGGATTGGAGAGGAAGCTGATCTGGCCGGGGCCGGCTTCTTCAAGCGTGTGAACGGAAGAGACGACCCCCCCACCGTCGCCGACGACCTGGGCGCCGATCTTTTCAGCGAGTTGAGAAACGGTTAGCTCCACGAGGATCAAATCGTCGTAGACCGTCAAGATTTTGGCAAGGCCACCGATTGCCGGTACAAATCACAAATCATTAAATCACGAGGAAATTGAGATGGGCTATCTGCTGGGCATCGATATCGGAACGAGCGGAACCAAGACGCTGATTTGCGACGAGAAAGGGAAAGTGCTGGCGACGGCAATGGCGGAGCATTCGATCTCCTCGCCCAAGCCGGGTTGGTCGGAGCAAAATCCGACGGATTGGTGGAAAGCAACGATCGCGGCAACCAAAGCCGTCTGCAAAAAGGCGAAGGTAAAGGGGTCGGACGTGAAAGGGGTTGGACTGTCGGGACAGATGCATGGGAGCGTGTTTCTTGGGGACGGAACCAAGCCGCTGCGGCCGGCGCTGCTGTGGAACGATCAGCGGACGGCCAAGCAATGCGCGGAGATCGAATCCAAGGCAGGCGGGCGCCAGGCGCTGATCGAACTGGTGGCCAATCCGGCATTGACCGGGTTTACGGCGCCCAAGATTTTGTGGGTGCGGGAGAATGAGCCGAAGGTTTACGAAAAAACCAAGCACATTTTGCTGCCCAAGGATTACATCCGGCTGTGCATGACGGGGGAATACGCGACGGAAGTCAGCGATGCGAGCGGGATGCTGCTGCTGGATGTGGTGAATCGAAAGTGGTCGGAAAAGCTGCTGGATTTGCTGCAAATCGACAAGAGCCTGCTGGCCCGGCTGTACGAATCGCAGGAGGTCTCCGGGAAATTGAACAAGGCTGGCGCGGCGGCGCTCGGGCTGGCCGAGGGAACGCCGGTGGTCGGAGGCGGCGGAGACCAGGCGGCGGGCGCGGTGGGAAATGGGATCGTAACAGGCGGAATCGTCAGCGCGACATTAGGAACCAGCGGCGTGGTCTTTGCCCACAGCGATCAGCCGACCCGCGATCCGCTGGGGCGGGTGCACACGATGTGTCATGCGGTGCCGGGGAAGTGGTGCGTATTCGGGTGCATGTTGTCGGCAGGTGGGTCGTTCCAGTGGTTCCGGAATCAACTGGGGACGGCGGAAATCGCCGAGGCGAAAAAGAGAAAGGTCGATCCGTACGAATTGCTGGTGAAAGAGGCGGCCGCGGCGACGGCCGGTAGCCAGGGATTGCAATTCCTGCCGTTTCCG
>CAZCKE010000324.1:0-950 GCA_964499005.1 uncultured Tepidisphaeraceae bacterium | reverse complement strand
GCAGACAGGCCCGGGGGTAACGGCCGGGGGGAAACAGGGAAGGTGGGTTCCGTAGGAAGGTATGGGGAAAGGGCCTGACGGTGCGCCGCCAGGTAGCGAGGGATTGCAATTCCTGCCGTATCTGACGGGCGAGCGATGCCCGTATCCCGATCCGAACGCGCGAGGCGGATGGATCGGCCTGACGGCGCGAACCACCCGCGGCATGATGATCCGAGCGCTGCTCGAAGGCGTGACGTTTGGCATGCGCGACGCTCTGGAGATCATGGCTGGGATGGGAATCCCGATCTCGCAGGTCCGCGCCAGCGGCGGCGGCGCCCGCAGCAAATTCTGGCAGCAGCTTCAGGCGGATATTTACCGCCAGCCGATCATCGTGACCAACGCAGCGGAAGGGCCCGCGTATGGCGTGGCAATCCTGGCGGGCGTGGGGACGGGAGTGTGGGACAGCGTCGAGGATGCCTGCGTGGGGTGCATCAAGCATGCGAGTAAGGTGAGTCCAAATAAGAAAGCGGTTGAGGTCTATGAGAAGCAGTATCGGGTGTATCAGAAGCTGTATGGGGATTTGAAGGAGCGGTTTGGGGAGATGGCAGCGCTGGCGGGGTGAATGAGGCGCTTTGAAACAGTTTGGGGCGCTTTTGGGGAATTGATTAGTGTATACTAGCTTTTCTGTCAATCCGCAAGTCCTTCTGAAGCGATGGATTAGAGTGAAAGTATTGCGCCTATTAAACGAGACGCGGATGAGAGCGCTTCATTTTTGTTGAACATTCATTTACCTCGACTCTTGGCGATTTTGCGGAGTTTGGCGAAGCGGGTTTTGACTTCGCGGAGGTGTTGGTCGCGTTTCTTTTGGAGCTTTTTATTTATCTCATTGGATTGAGCGAGGATGGCGTCGATGGGGGATTGGGTCATCTTGCCGCGCTTCTTTAAGGGTTTGACGGGAGACGGGATTCGTT
>CAZCKE010000323.1:0-5133 GCA_964499005.1 uncultured Tepidisphaeraceae bacterium | reverse complement strand
CCTCAACCGTCCAAGGGGCAAAGAGGTCCCGAGGCCTTTCAAACAAACAGCGGTAACCACTGAACCGTATTTGTCTGCAAAAAATGTGTCGGACAATCAGCGCGCCTAAGGGGAGAAGAGGGGAAAATTATTTGAAGCCTTTGCGGCGTTGTTTGCTGTAGCGGTGTAGGGCGTCTTCGATGATGGGGTAGGCTTCCTTGGCGGGTTCGATGGCGTCGACTTCGACGGCTTTGCCTTCGAGTTGTTTGTAATCCTGGAAAAAGCGGCGGAGCATCATCAGGCGGTGGGGGGGCATCTGGCCGGCCTCGCGGTAGGAATTGAACTCGGGATCATCGGCGGCGACGGCGATGATCTTGTGGTCCTTTTTGCCGCTGTCGATCATGGTCATCAGGCCGATGGTGCGGCACTTGGGGATGAGGGTCAGGGGGACGACGGTTTCCTGGCAGAGGACCAGGACGTCGAGGGGGTCTTCGTCCTCGGCGAGGGTTTGGGGGATGAAGCCGTAGTTGGCCGGGTAGTAGACGGCGGAGTAGAGGATGCGGTCGAGCTTGAGGAGGCCGCTCTCCTTGTCGAGCTCGTATTTGACGCTGGAGCCGAAGGGGATTTCGATGATTGCGGCGAATTCCTGGGGGAGGTTTTCGCCGGGGGTAACATCATGCCAGGGGTGGATCATAAAACTCGCTTCTAAGCTGCCGTGTCTTTACTTCCCACACTATCGGCACCGATTGTAACACGGTTGCATCAACTAAAAATCTCCCCATTTGCAAACCCCTGGTCCCCTCGCGCCCCCCAAGCCTGTCGTTGGCGTTAACACCTAAGCCGCCTGTATCGGCTGCGACGGGATTTTATCGGCCGAAATGGGGCTTTCCCGCATTTTGCGGCACACCGCAAAGCAAACTTTATATCAAGGCAATCCGATCCCAAGACTATGGTCCGATCGATGTTTTTGCGCAAGGCCGGCCAGTGGTTTTCCGCGATCGGAGCGACCCTTTCCCTTTTGGTTCTCCTGGTCCGATATCGTCGCCGGCATGGCGTCATTCATGAGCCGAGCCCCCAAGGCGATGGCACGCTTCGTGCGTTGCTGCTTCACCGGGATTTGTCCTTTACGGGCGATGTTCCCCGGTCGCTGCTGTGCCTGGCAAAAAATACCAGAAAGGGGCCGGTCCGTTTCAGCGTCGCCAGCTTTCAGGCCCCCGGCCATCGGATGACAGAAGCGTTTAGTGAAGTAGGGATCATTCCGCAATGCGTGGGCGATGACGGATGCCTGCGTCCGACCCGCCGGATTGGGCGATTGATCGAGAGCGATGGCATTGATGTTGTGGTGGCGACGTCGTTCAAGGCTTATTTGTGCGCGAAGGCGGCAACACGGGCGACGGGCATAAGGGTGATCTTCTGGGCGCATGCCGTGCAGGGGATCGTCGAGGGTCGCATTCGGCGCAAGCTGCTGTCGATTTTGTCACGGAATGATCCGATGCTCTTCTGCTCGGAGGCGGTCAAGCGTTCACAGCGTCCGGCGCGTCATCGCGGGCCTGTGGAAGTGGCTTATAACGGAGTGGAGGACGTGATCGGGCATGCTGATCCCTCGCTGTATGCGTGGGACATGCGGCGTAATCTCGGTGTGCCGCCTGAGGCGCCGATCCTGGCATATCATTCGGATTTCACGGGATGGCGTGATCATGCGACGTTGATCGAAGCGATGCATCGGCTGGCCCGGCGGGGGCTGGAGGCACATTTGATGCTGATCGGCGGGGGGCCGAGCATTGATACGATCCGGGCGATCGCCACGGCGGGGCCGGCGGCGTCGAGAATTCACTTTCTGGGCGCGCGGTCGGATGCGAGGCGGATTCTGGAATTGATAGATATTTACATTCACACCACCCAGGATGAAGGGCATGCACCGGCGGTGATGGAAGCGATGCTGGCGGGGAGGCCGATTATCGCCTCGCGAGATGGGGCGCTGGTGGAGTACATCGACGACGGGAAGAACGGCGTGCTGGTGAACCCGGGCGATCCGGCGGATTTGGCCGAGGCAATTGCCCGCCTGGCGAGCGACCGGTGGACGGCGAATACGCTGGGAGTCGCGGCACGGCAGCGGGGATTGAGCCTGTTCAACGTGTCGACGTTTGCGGCGAACATCTGCTCGTTCATTCAGCGGTGCTACCCCAACTTCATCCCACAAGCCGAAGCGAGCAAGCAGGTATTGGCTCGCATCGGGGGCGGGGAATCGGGTTTGGCGGCGGTGGGATAGAGTGGGATTTTCGATTTTTGATTTGCGATTTGCGATTGGGATTAGGAAGGACATTTCTGACCGGCCTGCCTGTTTTGTTGCATGTGACAAGAGGGTGCGGGGAATCTGACGCACGGGTCACTTGAAATCCTGCGGGCAAACCTGGAATATTTGGATGAGGTTTGCCTGTTGCTCAATCTTTTTTTTCATATCATCAGCCTCGGCACGGGGTGTTTGATTGCGCTGGGGTGGGTTGTCTATCTAGTTTTGTATTTCACGACTTTTAGCGAGAAGACGAAAGGGCACTTTCCGGTGGGGAGGGTTTCTCGCATTGGGGTGGTGAGCGTGATGGGGCTTGGGGCGCTGGATTTGTTGATTACGGGGCCGAGGCCGGAGACGAAGCCGCCGGAGGGGCGGGAGCATGATGTCGTCGTTCAGTATTGGGAGAAGTGGGTGGGGGATGAAGGGGCGAAGATGAAGGTCATCGTTGATGACTTCAACGATACCGTCGGCAAGAAAAAGCATATCTATGTTCAATATTTGTCGATGAGCCAGATCGATCAGAAGACGATCGTGGCGGTGGCGGCGGGTGATCCGCCGGACGTGGCGGGATTGTGGGACCACGAGGTGGCGCCGATGGGGGCGATGGGGGCGTTAATGCCGCTGGATGAGCTGGCGGGGGAGCACGGGATCACGGCCAGTTATTACAAGCCGGTTTACTGGAAGGCATGCTGTTATCACGGGAAGTTGTATGCGCTGGTGAGCACGCCGGCGGCGGTGGCGCTGTTTTACAACAAGAAAATGTTTCAGGATGAGGCCAAGACGCTAAGGGCAGCGGGGCTCGATCCGGATCAGGCGCCGCAGACTTTGCAGGATTTGGACCGTTACGCGGCGGCGTTGGATACCTACAGCACGGGACCGGATGGGAAGCCGCACGTGGAGCGGGCGGGGTATCTGCCGATGGAGCCGGGGTGGTGGATGTACACGACGCCGCTGTGGTTTGGGACGGACATCTGGGATTCCAAGAATCACAAGTTTCTGTTGACCGACCCGAGAGTAGTGGCTGCGTTTACCTGGGTGCAGAGTTATTCCAAGAAATATGGGGAGGACGCGATCACGGAATTCAGCAACGGCGTACAGGGGCAGTTTAATTCGCCGGCCAACCCGTTCATGGTGGGCAGAATCGCAATGGAACAGCAGGGATCATGGATGGCCAATTACATTCACCAGAACCGGCCGTCGTTCGACCCTGACTGGGCGGCGGCGCCGTTTCCGTCGGCGGATGGGCGGAAGATGGTGACGTGGTGCCCGATTGATTTGCTGATGATTCCGCGAGGATGCAAGCATCCCAAGGAGGCGTTTGAGTTCATCGCGTTCGTAAATCGGCAGGACGAGATGGAAAAGCTGAACATGCTGCACTGCAAGGACACGCCGCTGTCGGTGGTGAGCGAGAATTTTTTGAATCACCATCCCAACCCGTACATTCGGGTGCTGGAGGATCTGAGCAACAGCCCCAACGCGTACGCGTCGCCGGATTGCCCGGTGTCGGATGAATCCCGCGATGAGATCAACGCGATGGTGCAGGGGCTGGTGACGGACGTGACGAAAGACCCGGCGACGGAGTTGAAGAAATCGCAGGACCGGCTCCAGGCGATTTACGACGATTTTGAGAGGAAACAGCAGATGAGAGGATTGGAGTGAGCTTGTCTTCGAGCATCGAGCGGCGGAATTTCTGGAAGGGGATGGCATTTTTGTCGCCCTGGCTGGTTGGGTTCTGCATCTTCACGCTGCTGCCGGTTTTGATGTCGCTCTATTTCAGCTTCTGCGATTTTCCGATCATTCAGCCGCCGGTGTATATCGGGATGGAGAACTACGCGAAGCTGGCGCATGACGAGGTGTTCTGGCAGGTGGTGCGGAACTCGCTGCTGTACGCGGGGCTGGCGTTGCCGCTGGGGCTGATCGTGTCGCTGAGCGTCGCGCTGCTGCTCAACGCGAAAATCCCGGGGCAATCCATATTCCGCACGATCGTTTTCATTCCGTCGCTGGTCCCCTCGGCGGCGGCGGCGATGCTTTGGCTGTGGCTGCTCAATCAGAAGCTGGGGCTGGTGAATGTGCTGATCGAGAAGCTGTCGCTGCACCATCTGAATGGGCCGGGATGGCTGACGCAGCCGGGGTGGGTGATTCCGTCGCTGGTGATCATCAGCCTCTGGGGGATGGGGAACACGATCGTGATTTATCTGGCGGGTTTGCAGGATGTGCCGCGCGAATTGTACGAGGCGGCGGATCTGGACGGGGCCAATGCGTGGCAGCGGCTATGGAACGTGACGTTGCCGATGATTTCGCCGGTGATTTTTTTCAATCTGGTCATCGCGATCATCGGGGTGCTTCAGGTATTCGATCTGCCGTTCATCATGACGCAGGGAGGGCCGGCGCGGGCGAGTTATTTCTTCACGAATTATCTGTATGACTCGGCGTTTGGGTTCCATCTGATGGGGCGGGCAAGCGCGATGGCGTGGATTCAACTTCTGATCGTGCTGGCGCTGACGGGGGTGGCGTTTTGGACAAGCCGGAGGTGGGTGCATTATCAGGGGAAATGAAAAACTGAAACGTGAAGACGTGAAAACGTGAGGGAGTGGGGGTTGTTCGGCTTTCATCGCCAAGCCTCATTCCGAAGCCGATTGACCACGTCGTCAACCGGCTTGGAACCCACACTCTCGGCGGTAAATGCGGCATCCCGACGATGTGCTTCCGCGAGCCAGGCCGCGTCGATCGCCTCCCGTTCGGACCCACTGATGCTCAGAAGAAGATCCTGGGCAAGGGCTTCTCGCTCCGCCGGGTCAAGTGCCATTGCGGCCGATCGGATTTGTTCTTTGGTCAGGGACATTGGTAGTCCTGTGTAAGCAGTC
>CAZCKE010000322.1:0-5147 GCA_964499005.1 uncultured Tepidisphaeraceae bacterium | reverse complement strand
TTCAGGGTCTGGTTTTGAAAGGAACTTGCTACCCCGAAGAATTTGGTTTGGTGCTAAATATTCAGAGGGGATTTCGAAAATACCAAAGTCCATGGCAGTACTGACGCAACCGGCGAGGATCTAACAAAACTAAGGGCGGCGCTCTATCCATTTCGCCTTAGAGATCATCGATTGGCGCGATTTACAGTTGTGACGCGCCGTTATCCTTACGTCGGAGCGGACTATCCATTGGTTTTGTGGATGGAGGGCCGGGTCGGCAAAGATACCGGTGCATTATGCGTGAATTGGTATGAGCCTTATTTGGCCAATCGTGATCTTGATTTCCCGATCCACCCGGAACGTTGCGTCACATCATGGGACCGCGCCGCGATGCGATTGTATGAAAATGGCTTTGCCGAGCCGCGGGCCGTGGAAACGGATGATGGCAAAGACCCCACCTTTTGCAATCCGCCACAATTTTACACGATCTTTGATGCCTTGCGCCTTCGCCACGTTCTACAGCGACGCCCAATAATGCCCGGCGTGCCCGCAACGGGCAATGGGCCCCACGATGGATCGTGCAATGTGACGTTGACCGGTGAAGACAGAGCCTTGGTCCGTAATACCAATGTGAGAATCACTAATGGGAAGCTCAGTGAGATTGTCATTCATCAAGAGCCATTGCAGTTGCTGCATTACGCCATGGAAGCCTATGTGATCCGTCGTGACGTGGACAAGCAGCATTTGGGAGAGGAGCCCTTCCGGCCGTCTTCACGACAGCAGTACTTGGAAGGAGGCCGAGAGATCGATATTCAGTTTGCGCACGAATCCGGAAGCAGCCCGATTCGCATCGTCATTACCTCCGGCGGCAACCGTTTGTACGAAGCGGAATTCAAAAGCCTGACATATGATGATCAAGATCTTTTGCAAGGATTCTGGAAGGATCACGAAAAAGACGCCCTTCGGGAAGTTGACGAGAGAATCAAGGATGTTTACTTCGTTATTGATAATCATGTGTCGGATTGGACCCCGCATCCATACTCCGCGGCAGAATTAAATGATAGCCTCAGTGGAGGTCTTTTGCGCGCCAGAATTAAGTGCAACATTTTCACGGCGCTTAAGACACGTGATTTTGTGATGCTGGAAAATGCGATCACGGCATATCACCGTTTATTATCCCGCGAGAGAGTCGACCAGGACATGTACGTTTTTAGCCTGGAGTCACTCGCTCAAGCAGGTTTCGATCACATTGATGACGAAATGGGATTAACGCTCGTCGGAACCTATCTTGAGGACGCATATAGGGGAACGCCAGGTCGCCAATTATGTAAACATATTGTGCGTTTGACGGATCAATACCGCTATGGTTTTGCGATGGCCGCCCTGACGGTACTCAAGAGCAAATTTCAAACGGATCATTCCTTAATACGGTGGGCAAATGATATGGAAAAAATGCTGCGCAAACAGGTGGCGGAAGACGCGTCCCTTCCGTTCGACCCACAATTCCCTTACTTGCCGAAGATCCGGCACGCCAACGCGGTCCTCGCGGCAAATTTCCTGTCAGAGGAGGATCAACATGAGCATGAAGTCCCTTAGCGGTTTCGCAGTTATCACGATTTGGTTTGCCTCGTGCGCCAGCTCTGCCCAGGCTGCCAACGACCAGGCAATTTCACAGATCACCGCCGTCCTTCGGTCTGATTCTCGGCTTGTCCCACAAAGACAGGATAGACTTATTGCTGTCGCTCAGACCCGATTGAACCATGCAGATGAAATCAGCAACGATAAGCTGGGTCATTTGCGCGAACACTTAGCCGTATGCCTTGATGATCTGCTGCGCGACAACCAACAATTGGACGATAAACAGTTTCAGGTTGTGGTAGATGGCTTTGATTGGAAGTTAAGCAACTATGTTATGATGCCATCCATCAATGACGCGACACGCAAGAGATCACAGCAGTTGATCGAGCAACTTCCTGACGGAGTGCGTGCGTTTATTAAAAAGTCATACACCGATACACCGCCAGATATTCAGGATAAATTGGCATCAGAAGCGGTTAAGTGTATGGCCGGTTTGAAGGTCAGGGCCGGAAATTACTTTTATCCGGAGTTGCTATATCCGGTTGAGAATGAAATATCCATTGATTCCATCGTTGCTCGATTGGCGAACAAACCGTTCATGCAAAACAATGGGACCAAGTTTGCTTCGGTGGCGGACATCTTGTCGGATAACAACATCCCCAAGGCATCGCGCATTGTGCATGTCGGATTCTTTGTAAATCGCGAAGGGGCGATGTTGCAAAGCGCCCTCGTGATGATGGCTCCAGAATTTTTCGATCTCACGCAACAAGGAGCTTCAAAAGTCTACAAGATGCCGCCTCCTGAGCTCATGAAGGAATATATGAATGTGGGCACCGAACTCAATGCTCGAGCTCAAAAGAAGATTGAGGAGGAATCGCGACAAGCAAGCCATGAGGTGGTCGTTAATCGCCTGACTGATGGCACTGGAATCAGTGTCGCTCACGGTGTGGTGCAACTTCCGGAGAAGTTCCCAAACTCCTCCGAGCATTCGGCTGAAGCCTCTCTATCCAATGATGTTCTGGCCGGCCCAAGCAATCCGCCCCCCGATGTGCCGGTTCCGATTGTTGTGGCGGCGACATCGTCGGCTCCTGTCGAATTCTGGAACGTTAAACACGCTCTCATTGTTACTGTTTTCGTACTGATAATTGGTACAGTGTCGGCGTTTATCTGGAGACGATCGCGCGCGTGATGCGAATGCGTAATTAGTTGCCAAACATGCGATGGAATAGCCGCATCGGCGTAATTCTAATGATCCTGGTGGCAGTCGTCGCCTTGGCTATCCATGGCGTTCGAACTCGGATGGCGGCACGTGTGTTTGACGCGGGGCAACTCCAATTTAGTCACGATGTTGACCTCGGTACTTTGCCCGGGGCCGCGATTGTTCGCTATCACTGGGTCATACGCAACGATTCGGATTGGCCGGCGCGATTGACTTGGGTCTCCAGCGATTGCGGTTGCATTAGTTCGACCCAGCCAATCGCGATCAACGCCCATGACGATGGAGGGTTGGACATCAGATTGGATACTCGGGGCTATGCAGGATCGTTGCACAAAAGAATTGTTTTTTCCATCAACTCTTCGGAATCGAGTTTGGTTGAGTTGATCGTTCGTGGCAACGTCGATCAAGCGATGATGGACCGCCCAATGCTTGATTTGGGCATCGTCGATCCTGGTCAACAACGGATCGTCTTGTTGCAGATCCGTTCGCCCGAGGGTTGGTCCGATCCGAAATTGCAACTGGACAAAACTGTGAACTTGGCAAACGGTGCTCTGGCCACCGCTATTCATGCGAATAGAACTGTTGAGCTTACGGCGACGGCTCCGAGCACCTGTGGCCGGTTCGTATGGCCCTTTGCCGTCACAATCACGAAATCGCGGCAATTGGTGATGGCAACTGTTTACGATGAATTGAGCCTGAGCGTGCCCAATCCACTCTTTGACGAACCTGAGATTTTCCTGGGATCGGTCCGCGAAGGCGAGGAACGATGGTGTGAACGGAGACTGCCGTTAAAGGCCAAATTGCCGGACGGGAGCGCGATCTGTTTCCCTTCGGGTATAGAAGGACGATGGAAACAAGTGAATGGCGACAGCGACACTCCATTCGAGCTTGACATCTGTATAAGATCGCATCGAGACTGGGTTATGGGAGACCATTGCCTTACAGTCCAATATCGCCCGTTCGAGACAGCCTCAGCCGCAGAGTCATACTTCATTCCTCTGCATATGCTTGTGCGCAAATAAATCGCCGCAAATCCGCATTGGCTTTACTACTGCGCAGATACAATAGTTTTTGCGTTTATCCTGAAAAGGATTGCAATGTTGTTCGCCATCAGGACATATTACAGGACGCTATTACGGCGACATGCTCGCTTGGTGTTTGTAAGTGTCGCAGCTCTTCTCGGCATAGCACTGGGCATCATGCGATGGAATAGTCGTGTGAGTAAATCTCGTTCTGATCAAGACGATCTTTTTTATCCACCTGGCCGACCGCAAACGCTTATCTTGTTTCCAGATCATGCAAACGAAGCAACAACCCATTTTGAAATTGCCAAGGGCTGTGGCTATCCAGTGATAAACGTTTATGCCGGCGACCAGGGGGGCCATTATCTATTTGATACCGGCGGCCAAGGCAGCGATTATATTAGCGAGCAATTCCGTATCATGATTCACGCCCCATTGATCGCGAATACCACGGTTCAAATTGATTCAATGTCGTTTCCGGCGGCGGTAGTTCCCCAGTTGCGCGTCGGTGATAGGACGGGGATAGAAGTTCGCGATGTCGCCTCGGCCGTGCTCCCGCTGGACCCCGGAAGCAAACTTTGCAATCTCAGAATCGATGGCGTTTTTTCTGCGAGCACCTTTGATTCTTTTGAATATGATATTGATTACCAGTCTAAGCGGATTCGTTTCCGCTTACCCTCCAACGCCGTACGTCCGCCGGGCTCTCTGGAAATGCCTATACCTGCGATTACCGGTGACGAGCACAGGCCATTCACCCTTCTATATCTGGGAAGTTGCACAGTGCCCGCTTTGCTCGATACATGTAACTATGACGCATTAACCATATCGGATTCCTGGTTACGTCAAGCCGGCGTTTCATTACGAAATCCACATGACTCGTTTGGAAGTAGCGGATCTGTAGCTGGTGCGCCGCTGCACACGCAACGTGGAGCTATAGAACAAATGTTTTTGGGTCCGATCAAACTCCGTAATATTTCCGTGCAAGTGTATCCGGATATTGACCATAGCTATCGAAGAGCCGTCATAGGCGCAGCGGTTCTGTGCCATTACCGCATGATTTTCAACCACGCCAAAGGAACACTTCTTCTGGTTGGACCAAAAGAAGTGTCTGATGCCGCCCCTGATAGAGGAACACTAGAGACCGATGAGAATCGCATACGCCAGTCGATCGGAACAGATTAGGCCCAGCGACAGATGCTCTGATCTTTTGGCGCATCTATCGCTGACCAACGGTTTAGGGGGAAAGGTCAGGATGCGAAACCCTGCGAAGACGAACCTATGGGCGATACAGGACTCGAACCTGTGACCCCCAGCGTGTCATGCTGGTGCGCTAGCCAACTGCGCCAATC
>CAZCKE010000321.1:0-5171 GCA_964499005.1 uncultured Tepidisphaeraceae bacterium | reverse complement strand
TTGTTCGTCCACCGAGATCAAACTTGCATTTGCCTAGTCTCTGCGGATTCCCTTTGACGGTTGTTGGAATCTGTTGGTGTTGCATTGGAATTTTCTTGGGCACTGGCGGTGGGCGCGTCGGGCCCGACTTTTCCTTCCGCCGTAAACTTTTCCCACAGCTTGGGGTCCAGATGCTTGCGGAAATCCACAAGCCGGTTCATCGGCCCCGAGTCCATGTTCTTGCCGTGGGAGTAATCTTCGGCTTCTTCGTTGAGGCCTTTGCCCGCCGCTCCGGTGCTCATGTCCGATGCGTTGGCTCCGGCGCCCATGTTGGCCAGGAGATTTCCGCCGCCGCCGACTTCATCCGTCGAGACCGCGCTCTCAAAAACATAACCTTCCTGCATGTTCCCCTGCTGGTCCTTGGCCTGAACCTTGAACCACTTGCCTTCGTGCGCCAGTACCGTGAGCTTCGTGCCCTTGGGAGCCGAGGCAATCACGGGATAGATGGCCCCCTTGCCCGAGCGAATCTCGACGTTCTGGGCATTGATCCAGACATCCTCGGCCAGCCCGACTGCCGCGGTCAATGTCCCAGCCGCGATCACCGCGGCCAGCAACACCTTGGCATGCCTCTTCAACTTACTCATGATCACTTCTCCTTTGCCTCGTAGACACCGTCCCAATCGTCCGCCGGCGGATGAACTTTAAGATACTCGATCCGCCCCAGCAGCGCCTGGACCGCCCCATCATCCGAAAAATCGGACGCTAGCTCAAGCAATAGTTGCGTTGCCATGTCCCACTGGCGGCCCTGGTACGCCGCAAATGCTTTTTCATACCCGCCCGCCAGCCGCTCGAACCGGGCGGCGGCTGGATCATTCCGGTCCGCCAGCAGCGTAAATACCGCCATCGGCTCCTTCTTCCCCTTCACTTTTACCACATCAACTTTCCGCAGGATAAACTGCCCTTTCACCAGTTCCGCCGTCGGTTGCGACATCAAAATCCGGGTGCCATACATCTTGTTGGCCCCCTCCAGCCGGCTGGCCAGGTTCACCCCATCGCCCAAGGCGGTGTAATTGAATAAATGAGATGAACCGACAAATCCCACCGCCGCGTCCGTCGTGTTGATGCCGATCCTTGTGAAAATCTTATTCGCACCCATCTGCTTTAATTCGGCCCGGATCGAATCCTCGCTGGCGGCAATCGCCAGCGCCGCCCGGCACGCCCGCACCGCGTGATCCGCCTGCTCCAGCGGCGCATTCCAAAAGCACATGATCGCGTCGCCGATGTATTTATCCAGCGTCCCCTGATTGGCCAGCACCTGGTCCGACATTTCACCCAAATATCGATTGAGCAGTTCCCCCAATTTCTGCACATCCATCTTTTCGCTCATCGCCGTGAAGTCGGCCAGATCCGTGAAGAGCAGCGTCACCGTCGTCCGCACCGTCCCCAGCGCCAGCCGGTTGGGCTCTCTGGCCAATTGTTCTGCCACGGCCGGCGACACCACCTTCGACAGCGCCTTGAGCATGAACCGCCTCTGCCGGTCTTCCGCAAAATAGGTCCAGGCAAACGATAACACCGTCGCAATCGCCAGCGCCAGCAGCGCCCCCGTGGGAGCGAGCCAGCGAATCTCCGCTCCCGAAAAAAGCATCGCCCCAATCCCCAGAATCCCGCAAACAGCGACGATCGGGCCCAAAATCTTCACCAGCGCCTTACGCGGAAACGTGATGCCTACCGCGGCCACCAGCGCTGCCGCCAGCGCTGTCGCCGTCTGCACCGGCGTTGAGACGGGAATCACCCGTCTCCCCGTAAGCAAATCCACCGCCGCCGTCGCCTGCACTTCAACCCCCGGATATTCCGGCGAGAGCGGTGACGATTTCAGATCAAACGTCCCCACCGTGATCACGCCCACCAGCACGATCTTTCCCTTGAACACCTCCGGCGTAATCCCCGCTGCCTTGGCTTCGGCTGCGCTCCCCATCGCCGCCCCGATCACGCTCCCCGCTGAGATATATTGAAAAGTCCTTTTCCCATCCTTGGTTTTGTATGGCCCAAAATAATGCAGCAAGAACGGCTGGTCCGCCGGCAGCTTCGCTTCCGTCCCGCTTGCCTTTACCACCTGCGCCGCCAAACTCGGCTTTCCATAAACCTGCGGGTCGTATTTCCGATAGATGACGTCGTTCCCGACGTTCACCGCGCCGAAGCTCGGCCGTGTTACCGGCGGAGCAAAATGATCCCAGTTGCCATCCCCCTTCACCAGCGACCCAAATACTACCGGGATGCCCACTCCATTCATCGCATCGGCAAAATTATCATCATCTCCGTCCGACTTCTGATAGACGCTTTTCTGCTCAAACACGATGTCAAACGCCACCGCCTTGGCCCCGCAGCTCTCCAGATATTGTGCGATCACCCCGAAAAATTGCCTCGGCCAGGGCCACCCAAACCCCTTTCCCTTTTCCATCGCGTCGAGGCTGCGGTCATCCACCGCGACGATCACCACCGGCCAATTTGTCTGATCATCCACGGGCCGAAGCCGATACTACGCATCGTAAAACACGTTGTCCGAAAGCCTGACCACTTGCCTCAGCAATGGCGTCACCCCCACCACCAACGCCACCCCCCACGAATTCGCCACGATCGCCAAACAAGCCCCCATGCGCTTCGCCAATACCCCCCGCGGCAATCGTGAAATCCATCGCACGCCAACAGTTTAAAGTTCCAGAGCAATAAAGAAAACTGCGACGTCGCGAAGGAGACATCAAGAAAAATCCGGAATCCGCAAATCGGAAATGTGAAATTTCAAATTCTTCGCGTCTTCGAAGTTCTCCTCGATTTCCCGGGATTTTGAAAACCAACCCCGAATCGGTAAGAATCCCCCTCACCTTCAACGGAGAACGCCCCTCTGCCCAGCGCTCTTAAAGACTGGTTCAATCAGCACGCGTTGATCGGCGGCGCCATCGCCGCCGCCGGCTTTGTCGTTTTCGGCCTGATCCTCTTCGGCGTTCTCCGCAAATACCTCATCCGTGCCCGACTCACCAACGCCAGCCTCCTGGCCATCTTCGCCACCGCGATCTATTCCGGCATCGCCTTCACCGCCTTCCAGGGAATGCCCGGCGGCACCAGTTGGTGGATCCACCGCGCGTACGCCGCCGTCCTCGTCTTCGCGGCTATTCGCTTCCTCGACCGCCTCCTCATCGTCCCCGTCCTCACCCGGGGCGGCAAAATGCCGCTTCAGCGTTTCATCCACCAGATCATCACCATTGTCGTCGGCCTCTTCGCCATCCTTGGCTTCGGCGCCTATGCCTTCGGTTGGGACATCAAGACTTTCCTGGCCGGCTCGGCCGTCGTCTCCATCGTACTCGGCCTGGCGCTACAGGAAACCCTCGGCAACTTTTTCAGCGGCCTGGTCATGCAGGCCTCGAGCCCCTTTGCCATCGGGGACTGGATCATCTGCGCCGGCGTTGAAGGCCGCGTCGTCGATATGACCTGGCGCGCCGTCACCATTCATACCCTCGAGGACAACTGGGTCATCGTCCCCAACGGCACCGTCGCCAAGGAACAGATCGTCAATTACAACACCCCCACCACCGCCACCGCGCGCATCGTCACCGTCGGACTCGAATACGATCTGCCTCCCGGCGATGCGATCGCCGTCCTCAAATCCGCCGCCCTGGAAACACATGGCGTCTCTTCCAAACCCGAACCCTTCATCTTCCTCGAAGATTTCGCCGATTCCGCCGTCGTCTACAAAATCAAATTCTGGATCAACGAACCCGCGTTGCACAAAAAAATCGAGCACGCCGTCCGCGCCAATCTTTGGTATCGCCTCAAGCAAAAAGGGTACAACATCCCCTTCCCCATCCGCACCGTCGAGCACACGCGATTGGATCACAAGCAGCGGCGCCAGGACGAATCCTCAGCCCAGCAACGCTACGACTCGATCGCTAATTCGTGGCTTTTCGCCCCCCTCTCGGAGCCGGAAAAACGTGCTGTCGCCTCCGGCGCCACCGATGTATTTCTGGGCCCGGGCCAGATTCTATTCCATCAGGACGACCCTGGCGAAAGCTGCTTCATCATCCGCCAGGGCGAGGTCGACGTATTCATCCGCGCCGCCGGCAGCGCCTCGGCCGCCGAAACCAAGGTCGCCACGCTCAAGGCCGGTGATTTCTTCGGCGAGATGTCCGCTCTCACCGGCCAGCCGCGCACCGCCTCCATCCGCGCCGTCACCAACCTCGCCTGCGTCGAGATCGGCAAGGAGGCGCTCAACAGCGTCTTTGCCGCCGATCCCGCGATGATGGAAAAAATCAGCCGGCTGATCGCCGAGCGCAACGCCGCCCGCGAAACCATCGCCCAGGACGCCGCAGCAGCCGCTTCCTCCCGCGAGCAGGCCGTCACCACCCAGCAAAAATCCCTCCTGGGCCGCATGATGAAATTCTTCAGTCGCGGCGCCGAATCCTCCCAGCACAAAATTTCATGACCCCGCGCTACGCCATTCTCCTGAGCAGTGCCTTGTGTATCGCCACACTGCTTTGGTTTCCCGGCTGCAACAAATCCTCCAACTCCCCCGCTTCCTCCGGTAATTCTTCGACAAATACGCCCGCCGCCCAATCCCCAATTCAGTCCCAGGACGATGACGACAAAGCCCAATCCCTCATTGCCAACAAAGGCGTCGAGGCCCGCGAATGGCTCAACCCCTCCCATGCCAATCACGCCGGCTTCAAAATGTCCCCAGCGACGATGCTGGACTGGACCAACAAGTTCTACGCTGCAGGCGCCGACAAGGTCTATTGCGTCGACATGCAAACCATCGGCAACAGCGAGGTCTGTGC
Organism: uncultured Tepidisphaeraceae bacterium; assembly: GCA_964499005.1. Lineage (GTDB taxonomy): Bacteria > Planctomycetota > Phycisphaerae > Tepidisphaerales > Tepidisphaeraceae > CAZCKE01. The sequence continues at coordinate 366 of CAZCKE010000321.1, read as the reverse complement.
CATGTTTGTCATCCAAATGCCCAATGACCCCGCCGCCCGCAAAGCCGTTCTGAAAGTCTCCGACGACCTCAACGAAGAAGACCACCCCTCCCCCGACAACAATGAAAAATACTTGATTGAAGCCCTCGACTAATCCGGCCCTCCTTATTTCCCTTGGCCGCACAAACCCGGCACGATATAAATCAATGAAGAAAAACCAAAAGGAGCTGCCGCATGAAACGTCCCACCTTCCCCGTCCTGGCAATCTTCGCCGTCGCCCTCCTGGGCCCCCCGAACATTCTCCTGGCCGCCCCCGACCTCTCCGGCCAGTGGGTCCCAGAATTTTTTTCCGGGATCCGCCCTCCAAAACAAACTTTCGGACCCCAA
>CAZCKE010000320.1:0-5186 GCA_964499005.1 uncultured Tepidisphaeraceae bacterium | reverse complement strand
TCCCGTGTACGAAATCGCGGACTGGCTGCGCAAGCGCGGAAAGAAGGTGCGCTTCGCCATCCATCCCGTCGCCGGGCGATTGCCCGGACACATGAACGTCCTCCTCGCCGAGGCGAAGGTGCCTTACGACATCGTGCTCGAGATGGAGGAAATCAACGAGTTCTTCCCGGAGACCGACCTCGTCCTCGTCATCGGTGCGAACGATATCGTCAACCCGGGCGCGCTCGACGACGCGTCCAGCCCCATCTACGGGATGCCGGTGCTCGAAGTCTGGAAAGCGAAGACGTCAATCGTCATGAAGCGAAGCATGGCCAGCGGCTACGCCGGAGTCGAAAATCCGCTCTTCTTCAAAGAGAACACGCGAATGCTCTTCGGCGACGCGAAGAAGAACGTCGACGGAATCCTCGGGTTTCTGCGCGCGGAGAGCAACGCCGCGGCCGCCGAGTAGGAGGAGGGCGCGCCCTCGCCGGTCCCGCCCGAGCCGATGGAGCCTGCAGAGCGGCTGACGGCGACCCTCGAGGCGGCGCTGGTGCGCGCCCTCCGGGCGTCGTGGCACCACGTGAACGAGGCGTTCTTCAAGGGAGCGCTGTCGCCGCCGACGCTCGAGCTCGTCGCCACCCGCGCCACGCTCGGGCGCTGGGTCCCGCACACCCGGACGATCGAAATCTCGCGGCACCTCGTCGTGGAGGCGTCGTGGGCGACGGTGGTCGAGGTGCTCAAGCACGAGGCCGCGCATCAGTACGTCCACGAGGTGCTGCGTGAGACCGGGCAGACGCCGCACGGTCCGGCCTTCCGCGACGTCTGCGCTCGTTTGGGGATCGACGCGCAAGCGTCCGGGACGCCCGCCGGAGCGCGCGTGTCTTCGGACAACAAGGTGGTCGATCGCATCGCGCGGCTCCTCGCGCTCGCGGAGAGCCCGAACCGGTACGAGGCCGAAGCGGCCATGGCCGCGGCGCAGCGCCTGATGCTCAAGCGCAACCTCGACGGGGTGGGCGCGTCGTCCGCGCGGACCTACGGGGTGGAGCACCTGGGAAAGCCGAGCGGGCGCGTCCTCGAGCACGAGCGCCTCGTGGCCATGATCCTGGGCAAGCACTTCTTCGTCGAGGTCATCTGGATTCCGGTGTACCGGCCGCTCGAGGGAAAGCGGGGAAGCGTCCTCGAGATCTGCGGCACCGCGGAGAACCTCTCCATCGCCTGCTACGTCCACGGCTTCCTCCACCAGACCGCCGAGCGCCTCTGGCAAGAGCACCGGAAGGCCCAGCGCATCCGCACCAACCGCGATCGGCGCGCGTACCTCGCCGGCGTCATGACCGGCTTCGCCGATACGCTCAAGCGCCAGGAGGTGACCAGCCGGAGCCAGGGTCTCGTGTGGCTCGGCGACGCCGACCTCGCGAGCTTCTACCGGCGCCGCCACCCGTACGTCCGGCACGTCCGGCACGCCGGCCAGCCCCGCTCGGACGCGTGGAGCCGGGGCCGCGAGGCGGGGCGCAAGATCGTCCTCCACAAGCCGGTCCAGTCCGCCGCGTCGGAGCGAGGCCGGCTGCTCGGATCCAAGTAGAGTGGCCGTATGGCCCTCGCTTCCCCCGCCCGCGCCGCCGCGCCAGCGCTCTGCGCCGCCTTGCTCCTCGCGTCCTCCGCCCGCGGCGACGAAGGCATGTGGCCCTTCGACATGGTCCCGCGCCAGGCCATCGCGCGCGACCACGGCGCCACCCTGACCGACGCGTGGCTCGACCACGTCCGCCTCGCGAGCGTGCGCTTCAACGTCGGGGGCTCGGGCTCCTTCGTGTCGCCCCAGGGACTGGTGCTCACCAACCACCACGTCGCGGGAGATTGCATCGCGAAGCTCGCCACGCCCGCGCGCGATTACCTCGCCACCGGGTATCTCGCGGGCAAGGACGGGCCGGAGGCCCGATGCCCGGACCTCGAAGTCGACAACCTGGTCTCGACCGAGGACGTCACCGCCCGCGTGCGGGACGCCCGCAAGGCGGGCATGGCCGACGCCGAGGCGAACCGCGCGATGAAGGGCGAGATGGGCGCCATCGAAAAGGAGTGCCACGAGCACACAGGCCTCCGGTGCGACGTCGTGACGCTCTACGCCGGCGCGATGTATCACCTCTATCGGCATCGCCGGTACACGGACGTGCGCCTGGTCTTCGCCCCCGAGGCCGACGTCGCGTTCTTCGGCGGTGACCCCGACAACTTCACGTTTCCTCGCTTCGACCTCGACCTCGCCGTGTTCCGGGTCTACGAGGGCGACGGGGCGAAGGCCAAGCCGCTCGCGCCCGCGGAGTGGCTCCGGTGGGACCCGAGCGGTCCCAAGGACGGCGCCGTCGTCTTCACGAGTGGACATCCGGCCCGTACGACCCGCGACGCGACGGTCGCGGAGCTCGAGGCGCTGCGTGACGTCGTCTACCCGAGGACCCTCGCCCGTTACGGCGCGTGGCGGGACGGCCTTCGCCGGTGGGCCGCCACGGGCACCGAGGGAGCCCGCCAGTCGCGCGAAGCCCTGTTCGGCGTGGACAACTCCCTCAAGGCGCTCGGCGGCTTCGAGCGCGGCCTGCGCGACGCCGCCCTGATGACCAAGAAGCGAGCCGCCGAGGCCGCCCTGCGCGCGGGCGTCGACCACGATGCCGCTCTCAAGGCCCGGCTGGGGAGGGCGTGGGGAGACATCGCGCGCGTGGAGAAGGCCTTCGGCGAATCCTACCCCCGGTATGCCGCGCTCGAGGCGGGCCTCGGCGGGTCGCTCCTCCGGGCGGCGCGCGCCCTCGTGCGCCTGCCGGCCGAGCGCGCGCTCCCCAACGAGAAGCGCCTGCCCGAGTTTCGCGAGACCGCACTCGAAGAGCTCTCCTTGCACGTCCTTGCCGGCGCTCCGATGTATCCGGGCGTCGAGCAGGCCTACCTCGCGGCGTGGCTTCACGACCTCGACGCGGCACACGCCGCCGGCGTCGCCCAGATCCTGGCCGGACGCTCGGTGGAGACCGCGGCGCGCGAGATGGCGGCGGGGTCGACGCTCTTCGACGTCTACGCCCGGCGCCGCCTCTGGGACGGGGGCGCCGAGGCCGTCGCCGCGTCCACCGACCCCGTCGTTATTGCCATGCCCCCCGTCGAGCCCCAGGCAGGCGGAGGATACGGACGGCAGGGTTCACCCAGTACTCTGCCGCTCTAGGAAAAGCCCGCCGCTCGCGTTCCTTCCCCGAACAGAGCCGGCGGGCTTTTGTCTCTGAACGGTCGCTCGCCCTTGCGGGCTTGTCTGGTTCAGAAGTCAGAAGTCAGGAATCAGAGAAACAACCGTCCATCGCCGGGCTTGTCCGGTCCGGAAGTCAGAAGTCGGAAGTCAGGATCAGAAACTCAATCGTCAGCGCCGGCCCCCGGATTTAATCCGGGGGTTGCCGGCGCACACTCCGAATTCTTTGATGATGCGTTTCGTGGGCTCGCAAGCTCGCCCATCGAGATGTGGGTGTTCATGGGTGGCTGGCACAAGGCCGGCCATGACGATTGTTCTTGATCTCTGACGCGTGACGTCGGGCTTCCGAATCGGATGAGGCCGCTGACGACCACGCCCGCTGATGAATAAGAAATGCGTGCTCCGGAAATTCGTGAGGCGGCCGGCGCCGAAATGCGCCGTAGCCGCCTCACGCTGCCCCCTTTAAAGCGGACCCATCTGCCGCGAGGCGCTAGCCCCCATGCCGTTGGACCCGCGGCATAACAAGTTGGCGCGAGATGCCGCGTGGGTGCAACGGTGGAGATTACGTGGCCGTAGTTTTTGGCTAACAGCGTGGACTCGGCGCAACATCAAAAGTGTCCGACATTTCGTCAGTGTGCAGCGCACACGTCTAAGCGGATGCAGCCCGGAAGTGCTTGGAAAGCTTGAGTCCCTGGCGCTGATAGTTCGAGCCGATTCCCTGACCGTAAACCTCCGGCGGCGGATCGGTGAGGCGTTCGAAAACGAGTCGCCCGACGATCTGCCCGTGCTCGAGGATGAACGGAACCTCTCGTGAACGCACTTCGAGGACCGCTCGCGCCGACGGCGGCTTGCCCGGTTCGTAGCCGAATCCCGGATCGAAGAAGCCGGCGTAGTGCACGCGGAACTCGCCGACGAGCGGATTGAACGGCACCATCTCCGCTGCGTATTCATAAGGAATCGCCACCCGCTCGCTTGACCCAAGAATGTAAAATTCGTCCGGATCCAAGATCAGCCTGTTGTCGGGCCTGGCGCGGATGGGCTCCCAATAATCCGCCGCCCGGTACGCGCCTATTTTATCGACGTCAAGAATATCCGTGTGCTTTTGCGCCCGGAAGCCGATCACCTCGCCGCCTGCCTCGCCACTAAGGCCAACGCGCAGAACAAGGCCGTTGCGGCGGACCTCGAGCTCGCCGCCGGCAAGCGGCATTTTGGCGTGGCGTTCGCGCAATTCCTTCTCGTCGATGCCGAAGTCAGTACGTTCGAGCTGCTGCGAATTCAACCGGCGGAACCGGATCTGATTGAGTCTTGACCCTTTGCGCAACCGGACGCTGAAGCTGCGCGGCGAAACTTCGGCATATAGGCGGCCCGCATAGCCGCGCGCGACCCGGTCAAAGACGTCGCTTTTGTCGCTGGTTAGCCGGGTAAAGACGTCGAGGCGGCCGGTCGAGCTTTTTGGATTTGCGATCCCAACAATGTCCTTGGGCAGGTTCAAATATTCGAGCAAAGGGATCACATAGACGCAGCCGCGCTCGAGCACCGCGCCATTGCCTTCGAGGCTGATCGCTTCCTCTTCGCCCGTAAAGCCGCGCAAACGCTCCTCGATGCGGGACTCGCGGCCGGGCAAAAAGCTCGCCCGGATCCGGTAGGCGCGCGCGCCAAGACGCAGATCAAGGCTCGCGGGCTGGAGCTGGCTTTCCTCGATGTCTGCCTCGGCCTGGATGAACTTGCGCCGCACCATCGCGGCGATCTTCTCGCGCGGCAGCAGGCCGAAGGGTGCCCCGGCCGGAGCGCTGGCATCGAGACGCGCGCCTGTGCCGCGCGGATTCTCAAATCCGCTCACGAAAAAGCGCGGCTCCGATGTCATGATGTCTCTCGGCATACGCCAGCGAAAGGTAAAGTCCGGCCTGGTCTTAAGCTCAAACGAAACTTCCGTCGCGCAGCAAGTTTTATGATCCCCATTGTTCACCGGGTTGAGCTATGGTCCCCCGGGCGCTAGATTGCG
>CAZCKE010000319.1:3369-5204 GCA_964499005.1 uncultured Tepidisphaeraceae bacterium | reverse complement strand
CGCTGCCGTCGAGAAGGATGGCGAGTTCGTTGGCGCCTTTTGCAACGGAGGAGGAGGCGGGGATGGCGAAATCGGGGTAATCGACGCTGGTGACGCTTTCGCAGCCGAAGTCTTCGACTTCGTGCCCGAGCTTTTTGAGCAGGGGAATGAGCGTTCGCTTGGCTTCGTATCCACGATGATCGCAGGCGACGGCAATTTTCATCGGCGGTGCTCCGTTTTTCACGGGGTGATTCCTTCCGGCAGCCGTCGTTCGATGAGGGCTTTGATCTGGGAAGCGACCTGATGGTAGAGAGCGATGTCGCCGCCGATGGGGTCTTCGATGTCTTGATTGGGATCGAGCTGCTGGACCTTGTCGCGCGCGGAGGGGACGAGGGCTGTGACGGCGCGGGCGTGGTTTGAGCTCATGGTGTAAATGAAATCGGCCTGGTGGATGAGCTCGACGGTGAGGGGGCGGGAACGATGCGAGGAGATGTCGAGGCCCATGCCGCGGAGGACGTCGACGGCCTGGGGGGTGGCGCGGGCGCCGGGCATGGCGTGGCTGCCGGCGCTGACGACGGAAATTCCTTTGTCGTCAAGATGTTGGACGTCGACCTGGAGTTTTTGGGCGAGGTGATTACGAGCGATGGCCTCGGCCATGGGGGAGCGGCAGGTGTTGCCGCTGCAGACGAAGAGGATGGTGGTTTTGAGCAAGCGATCGATAATGCGCTGATCATACACGCCCTGGCGGACGATCTCGTAGGAATTTTCCTTGATTCGCAGGAGGGTGGAAGGCTTGGAGAATCGTGTCTGGCCGGCGTCAAAAACAATTTCGACATTGTCGAGCAGTTCGGAGGGCCAGTCCGCAGGGCGCGGGCGAGCGGCGGGCGGGGTGGTCAAAGCGACGGGGGCTTTGACGCCGGCGACGACGTCCTGAAAAACGCGGTGGTCGGGGCAGCGCATGGTGATGGCGTCGTTGTCGTAGAGATCCGCTTCGGGGGCGCCCAGTTCGTTGGCAACCTCAAGGCGGCGGTTGGCGTCCACTTGAAAGATCAAGCCGATCGGGCCGGGCCAGAGCTTACGGATCATGCGCTGGGCAAAATCGTTGAGGGCGCCGAGGTATTGGGCAGAATCCTGGGGATGAGCCAGGTGGACGGTATAGGGGCGCGGGGCGGAGGTTTTTCGAAGCTTGGCGAGCGAGGCGCGGGCCTGGGGATGTGTGAGGAGGCCGGCGACGCCGTAGACGGTCTCAGTAGGAAGGACCAGGAGGCGTCCGGCGGAGAGGGCGTCGATGCCGCGCTGGATTTGCGGCATGTAATCGGAGGCCTGAAGAATCTCGAGAATCTGAGTTTGCATCGGCGTCATGAGCAATTATCCCGGCGCTTTAAGCAAGGTGTCAAGCGAGGGGGATTGTGATGCATATGACTTGCCGCAAATCGTCGTCAGAGCTACCCTCACAGGCCTATTTTACGGAGAGATTGCATGCCTATCCGAGTCACCGTCTGGCACGAGCATCGTCATGAGAAGAAAAACGCGACCGTTGCGGAAATTTATCCGCAGGGGATGCATGGCGCGATCGCGTCATATTTGCGCAAGTGCCCTGGTTTGCAAGTGCGGAAGGCAACGCTGGGTGGACCGGAGGTGCCGTACAAGGGCGATCCCGGGATCAGCACCGTGTCGGCGGCCCGTTCCGGCGCCGATACGATCGTGGAGACGGACATGCGCGACGGAAAGGTCGTCTCGACCAACACGATGACGACGAGCGACGGTAAGAAGATGGCACTGATCTTTGTCGACAAGCTGCGAAACAGCACCCAAAAGCTCACGGCGACCAAACAGTAATTTCTCAGCGCTCGATC
>CAZCKE010000319.1:566-3359 GCA_964499005.1 uncultured Tepidisphaeraceae bacterium | reverse complement strand
CAAGTGCGGACGGCAACGCTGGATGAGCCGGAGCATGGGTTGACGGAGGATGTGGTCAAGAACACGGACGTGATGGTCTGGTGGGGGCACATGGCGCATCACGAGGTGCAGGATGCGATCGTGGACCGGGTCTACCATCGGGTGAACGGAGGGATGGGGCTGCTGGTTTTGCACAGCGGGCATTTCTCGAAGATTTTCAAGAAGCTGATGGGGACGACGTGCAATTTGAAGTGGCGCGAGGAGAAAAATGAGCGGGAGATTTTGTGGGTGACGCGGCCGGGGCATCCGATCGTGCAGAACATCGACGATCATTTCATCATTCCGCGCGAGGAGATGTATGGGGAGCATTTTGATATCCCAGAGCCGGAGTGCACGTTTTTGATCAGCAGCTTTGGGGGTGGGGAGGTTTTCCGCAGCGGATGCACGTGGACGCGCGGGGCGGGGCGAGTGGTTTATTTCCGGCCGGGGCATGAGACGTTTCCGACGTATCACGATCCGAACGTGCTGAAGGTGATCGAGAATTCGGTGAGGTGGGCGGCGCCGACGCCGGGGCCGAAGGGGCAGGAGTATGGGAATCGGAAATTGGGGTGGATGGATGGGAAGTAAATCTGAAATTAGAAATTTGAAATCTGAATGAAATCGGAAGGCTGAATGGGGAATGGAATTTTGGGGTAAGGTTTACAATAGCGATTTTTTTCGCATCGCGTGTTTTAGGCAGGCATTTTCAAACCATGAATTCAAACGCAACGCAGGGGCGGAGGGAAAACCGCTTGGGGCCTCGATGGGGTTTTCCCTCCGCCCCTGCAACCCCACCACCCTTTCCGCCTTCCCCTCAACCGTCCAGTTGCGAGAAGAAAAAGTGACGGTGATGCTGCATTCGAATGCGGGGTGAATTTCGTCGTCAGTGGAGGCTTGGCCAGAGCGAGTACTGGTACCAGTTGGGTTTGTCGATGAGCCAGGTATTTGTCAAATGAATCTCATTCCAGCAGGTGCTCAATAAGAAGGCATCCGGCCAGGCGGGGCTTCCTGAGGGATTGTAGCGGAGAGTGCCGAAGCCCACTTGGAATTGAATGCCGGAGCCGGGTCCGATCCAGTTTACTTTCACGGGGTACACGCCATGCCATGACCATGTCGTCGGCATGGCTTGAAGCGAGGTATGAGCGTAGAGGCGGTTAGCATATGGATCGAGCCAAAGGAGATTGATCCGCAGAACCATCCACTGAAACCAGCCTGACCAAATTAGCAGACCGACGATCAGGAAAACGCGAGCGATATATTTTCGGCGTGGCAAATCGGGATCGACAATGCCACTGCCTGAATAATCTTGATAAACGAATTTCCAGCGTTTTCTTGCGCGCCACCAATAGGGAACAATTACAAAAAACCAAAGACACGCCAAAACCATCAGAGCAATCGGCTCGGGTATTAGAAATGCATCCAAAGCGAGAGCAATACAGGCGATGGGTAGGGCGCCGCGGCCTATCCAACGAAGCGGCTTCATCAGTTGAATGATCTGAGGAAGCTTCAGCAGTTCGGCAAGCTCAAACGGCCAATTGCATCCAGGACATCGAGGAAAATGTGTTCCACGGAGGTCGTAGCCGCATCTTCGACATAATTTCCATGAGCGTTGCCCGTAGTAGCTCAGGGTAGGGGTTGAATCCACCGGCATATGCGACATGACATTTTACCAATTCCAGCGAAGCAAATAATCGCAGTATTGGTAATCCTATCTATGTTTGGGGGTAAATGGCTGATGGTTGCAAATCTTTTTCTTGCCCGTTCTTAGCGCGATCTATACGCTTATGGGGTTCGCAAACTTCGCGAGGAGGCCACATTATGGCTTATTCGACGGGTGATATCAGAAATGTCCTTTTGGTGGGTCACGGGGGGAGCGGAAAGACGACGCTGGCGGATGCGATGTTATTGGCGGCGGGGGCGGTGAGCCGCAAGGGGTCGGTGACGGATGGAAGCAGCTTCAGCGATTTTGAGAAGGAAGAAAAGGAGCATAAGCACTCGATTTATTCATCGGTGCTGCACCTGGATCATTTGGGGAAGCGGATCAATCTCATCGACGCGCCGGGGAGCCCGGATTTGATCGGGCATGCGATTGCGTGTTTGCCGGCGGTGGAGATGGTGGCCGTCGTCGTCAACGCGCAGAGCGGGATTGAAGTGGTGACGAGGCGGATGATGGAGATCGCGCGATCGCTGGATTTGCCGCGGGCGATCATCATCAACAAGATCGATATGCCGGAAGTGGATCTGGCAGCGTTGGTGTTCCGAATTCAGGAGATGTTCGGGCATGAGTGTTTGCCGATCAATCTGCCGTCGGGGAAGGGGAAGGCGGTGGTTGAATGCTTGTTAAACAAATCGGGGGAGAGCGACATTCTCGCGGTAGAGGAGGCGCACACGTCGATTTTGGATCAGATCGTGGAGCTGGATGAGACGCTGATGGAAAGATATTTGGGTGGGGAGGAACCGAACTACGAAGTATTGCATGCGCCGTTTGAGCTGGCGCTGGATCAGGCGCATCTGGTTCCGATTTTGTTTACGGATGCGAAGAGTGGGGTGGGGGTGCCGGAGTTGTTGGATTCAATCGCGAAGCATTTTCCGTCGCCGGTGGAGGGAAATCCGCGGCCGTTTTTGACGTTCAAGATCGGAGCGTCGACGGCGGGTCAGCCACAGGAGGAGGTTGCGTTCAGATATTAGCCCGAAAGGGGCAAAGCCATTTGTGCAAATGTGTTACAAGTGTCGTCCGGACGCTTTGTTGGTAAATTTGCGGTTGTTCGGGGTGTA
>CAZCKE010000319.1:0-556 GCA_964499005.1 uncultured Tepidisphaeraceae bacterium | reverse complement strand
CCAACCACAGGAGGAGGTGGCGCTCAGGTTTTGGCCCGGAGCGGGCAAGCCGCTGGTGGCAAATGTGTTCAAGGTGACGGACGATCCCTTCGTTGGAAAGGTGGCCGTGATCCGAGTGCATCAGGGGAAATGTTCGGGGCAGTCGCAGGTGTATATCGCGCACAACAAAAAGGGGATCAAGCTGGGGCATGTGTTTCATCTGCAAGGGAAAGAGCACAAAGAGGCTCAGGAGATCATCGCGGGAGATATCGGCGCGGTGGCAAAGATCGATGAGATTCACACCAATGACGTGCTGCACGATGACCACGCGCTGGACGCGGTGCATCTGAGGCCGCTGACGTTTCCGACGCCGATGTATGGGTTGGCGGTTGCGCCCAAAACGCGCGGGGATGAGACGAAGCTTTCGGTGCAACTGGGCAAGATCGCCGAGGAGGATCCGACGTTCCGATGGACGACGGATCGGCAGACGCATGAAGTGGTGGTCAACGGGCTGGGGGAATTGCACTTGCGATTGGTGCTGGAAAAGCTGGCGAATCGCGGGCTGCATGTGGATACC